>JAISPK010000047.1 GCA_031274985.1 Coriobacteriales bacterium
CGTTGACGCCGGTGATGCGCGTGCCGTCGATACCCTGGGGAATGGTAATGCTTACCTGCGCTTCTTCCACGAAATCTCCTCACACTCTTGAGCAATCAGTTGGTGTTGTTCGTATCCTACCAGTTTCATGGCAACTAAGCTGCCGCGCCGGGTACCCTTTTCTAGCTGCACCGGATAATAGCTTTCTGAGCGCCCTCTCTGGGCGCTCTCGGCCAGCACCATTTCCGTCGTGCCCAGGCGTGCAAGAGCATCCAGGCGGGTGAGCTCGTCAGCTACCTCGCGCAGTTTGGCGGCTCTCCTGGCTACTGTAGCGGCCGGCACCTGGCGGGGCATTGTCGCAGCCGGGGTCCCGGGGCGCTTTGAGTACCTGAATGCGTGTATCCGGCTAAACCCTACCTCGCTACAAAGCGTGAGGGTGTCATTGAAATCTTCTTCCGTTTCTCCGGGAAATCCCACGATAACGTCGGTAGACAGGGCTATCTGAGGCACCTTTGCCTTGATCTGCGCCATCCGATTGCTAAAGTCCGCGCGACTATAGCGCCTGCGCATTGCTCCCAGTACGGTGTCGGAGCCGGATTGGAGAGGAATGTGAAGGTGAGCGCAAATGCGACCCCTGGAGGCAGTTATCAACTGGAGAAGATCGTCAGAAATGCTCGGCATCTCAATTGACGAGAGTCGGATCCTAAAGTCGCTCGCGAGTTCGAGGGCTTGTTTAAGCAACACAGCGAGGGTCTGGATGCTGCTCCCCCGGTAACTCCCCAGATCGATGCCGGTAAGCACGATCTCCCGCACGCCAGCTTCTACCAGTGTCTGTATCTCCTGGAGGACCTGACTGCCGTCTACTGACTGAGCCGCCCCTCGGGCCCGGGGCACGATACAGTAGCTGCAGGAGTTGTCGCAGCCGTCCTGGATCTTTATCTGCGCGCGGGTATTGAAGCCCTCGCCTGCCCGCAGGGTTGCACCCGGCTGGCAAAGCTCGCTCAACTCCACGCCCAGAAGTTCCCCCGCTTTTTGCAGGGCAGTTGCCTTGTTGGGGATAACCAGACAGTCTTTGGAGAGACCCTCGAACTGCTCCGGGTCTACCGTAGCACCGCAGCCACACACGATAACGGCTGCACCCGGCGCCTCTCTCAGAGCGCGGCGCACCGCTTTGCGCGATTTGGCGTCCGCTTCTCCCGTTACAGTGCAGGTATTGATGAGTATAAGCCGGGCATTTGGCAGAGCGCTCCGCTCGGCGCCGCATGCCAGAAGCGAGGCAGCCATGCTGTCTGCCTCTACCCTGTTGACCTTACAGCCGAGATTGATGACGTGAAAGGTGCCGGCCATATCAGACTCCCTCTTTTGAGGAATCAGGAAAGCACTTCCTTGATGCGTTGTGAAACGGTCTTCTTACCGGCGATGTCGTCGCCGAATTCCTCAGCCAACTCGCCCAGCAGCTCCTGTTGGCGTTTGGTGAGCGAGCGAGGAACGATGACCGTCACGTGAACGAAGAGGTCGCCGCGGCTTTCTTTCTTAAAGAGCGCCAGACCTTTGTTGCGCACGCGTACCATCTGGTCGTTTTGGCAACCGGCAGGAATTTTGATCTCCACTTTTTCTGCCGGTAGGATGCCGTCGATGTAAATGGTGGCTCCCAGCGCTGCTTGGGTTATTGAGATATCTACGCGGGTGTGGAGATTGTCTCCCTCGCGCTTGAGGCGTGCATGCTGGTCAACGCGCACCGTGACGATAAGATCGCCGGCTACTGCGCCGTGCATACCGGCCTCGCCGTAGCCCTTGAGCCTCAGCTGTTGGCCGTCGCGGATGCCATGAGGCACCTCGATAGAGATGTGCTGACGGTCGGGAAGTCTCCCCTGCCCTTCGCATTCGGGACAGGGCTTGTCGATTTTCTTGCCTGATCCGCCGCACTGGTCGCAGACGGTCTGCGTCTGCATATCTCCGAGAAAGGTATGCTGCACGGTAACAACCCGGCCGCTTCCCTTACAGTAATCGCATTCAACAAACTTGCCGCCTTCGCCCACACCCTTGCCCTTGCAGGTGTCGCAGGGAGCCAGGCGGTCGTAGACGAGTTCTTTTTTAACACCGGTAGCCACTTCTTCAAGCGTGACGCGCAGGCCAACGCCCATGTCGCGACCCTCTTTGCGTACGGCAGCTCTGCTGCTTGCAGCTCCGCCAAAGAAAGTCGAGAAGAGGTCTCCCATGCCAAAACCGCCGCCGAAGAGGTCGCCGATGTCTACGTAGGAATAGCCTCCGCCGCCGCCGCCGGTGGAGCTGACTCTGCCAAAGCGGTCATACTGAACGCGCTTGTTGGAATCGCTTAACACGTCGTAGGCCTCGTTGAGCTCCTTGAACTTTTCCTCGGCATCAGGGGCTTTATTGACATCAGGGTGCAGTTCGCGAGCCTTCTTGTAAAAGGCCTTCTTTATCTCGCTGTCGGTAGCCTCTCGCGAAACCCCCAGTATGTGGTAATAGTCAGTTGACAAGCACGATCCTTTCGTTGGGTTTATCTAGTTTCTCTGGTAATGAGCAGAGCTCTCAAGATTCTTTACCAGGCTGCTGATAGAGCTGATAGCCCATTCGTAGTTCATACGAGTGGGGCCAAATAAAGCCACTACCCCGTAGTTGGCGTCAGGCTTTATGCTTGGTGTCTTATTACTTGTTGAGGTGGTGAGGTGAGCACAATCAAAGCGCTGAGCCACTAATGAAAACTCGTAGAGCTGTGAGTCTTTGTGCTCGGAGCCTATCTTGATGTGCAGGCAATCGGTGCTCAGGATATCCTTGAAGATAGCCATGAGCTCGCCGTGGCTTTCGAGAAGCTGCATGATGGGCAGGGCCGCGCTGGTCTCAGCGAATTCCGGCTGGCTCAGCAGTATTGGCAGTCCCCGATGGATAATTGCATTCGAGAGCTGCGGCGCCCAAAAAACCATGAGGCCCTTATTCTGCTCGGCAAAAAACGCCAGGATCTCGGGGATCATGGCCAGTTTGTCGGAGGCGGTAGCTATCGTTGCCAGTGATGCCGAACGTACCGTCCCCACGCTTCCCCCGGCTCCGTCTCTCTGTCTCAATGCCGAAGAGTAGGGATGAAGCAGCAGATTGTTCACAAAGGTTCTATATCCGGTAGTAGTAGGCATGCGCCCGGCAGAAGTGTGAGGCGCAACAACATACCCGCGATGCTCCAACCAGTTCAACTCATTGCGTACCGTTGCCGCCGAGAGGCGTGGCACGTAATAGCGAACCAGAGTAGAGGAGGCAACAGGATAGGCACTGATAACATATTCCTGTATCAGCGACCGCAAAATCGTATTCTTTCGTTCTGGCAGCAAGCTACTAATATTCCAACCTAGGTTGATAATCGTTCTCCCCGGTAAATGGTAGCAGTCTGCTTATGCCTGCTCATGAAGCATACCTGAACCGTAACGTAACCGTAATTGAGGTTTTGGTGCTCGGCTGGTTGCTTTCAGCTCCCGTCAAAAATACTCTTCTGCAGAACTCAAGAGCGATTTTGGCAAAAATTCAAAGAAATGTGTGGTTTTTTGCCCTGAAAACAGGCTGAAATGCAATTTTTGAGCACTTTTGAGGCAATTCGCACTCAAAAACCACACATTTTGGCATTTTTTTGCCAGAAACAGAGGATTGTTGTGCACAGAGTAGTTTTGCTCTGCTTATTCTGCCAGAGCCCAAATTCTGCTGTACAGCTCGTTGCCGAGCAACCAACCTTTTTTTGTCGGTTGGTAGCGGTGGTCTCGCAGTACAACCAGCTCCAGATCCTGCAACTCCCTGAATACTTCTTGCGCCTGAGGAAGCAGACTACCGGCCTTTACAAGCTGCTCTTCGCTCACCCCTTTTGCCATACGCATTGCCAGAAGAAGGTCCTCGGCCAGAGCCTCCTTGGCTGAGAGAAACTCCGGCTCTTCGCCGTTTTTGCTCCGAACTCTTGTGCCATCGTCGTGATTGATCATACTGGCAGCACCGACCCCAAGTCCCAGATACGGTATGCCGGACCAGTATGCCGAGTTGTGCTTGCTCTCGCGTCCCGGTTTTGCATAGGAAGCCACCTCGTAACGGTGATAGCCCTGAGCACTGAGCATGGTCTCAGCCCTTTGCATCATAACGGCCAGATCATCCTCTTGCGGGGCGGTTAGACTGCCGCTTGCAATCTGTTGGGCGAGTCGCGTGCCCTCCTCAATCTGGAGTGGATAGATGCTCAGGTGCTCCGGATCCAGGTCCAGCGCCTGCTCAAGGGAATAGGTCCAGGTTGCCTCGGTCTGGCCGGGAATGCCACAGATCAAATCGAGGCTGAGGTTGTCAAAGCGCTCGCGTGCTTGTTGTATCGCAGAGATCGCCTGCGGTGCATCGTGTACGCGCCCCAGGGCGGCGAGCTCGGTATCCACAAAACTCTGGACGCCCAGTGAGAGCCTGTTTGCGCCCAGGGCAAAGAGGTCTTTGAGTATCGCGGGGGTGAGAGACTCCGGGTTTGCCTCAAGCGTGTAC
>JAISPK010000090.1 GCA_031274985.1 Coriobacteriales bacterium
AGAGCACGACGAAAGAGTCAAGGTCTTTGAGCCCTATCGCATCGATGCTGCGGCTTTGGCACTCGCCAAACCCGGCGCGCTCTTTGAGCATTGCCTGCCGGCGCATCGCGGCGAAGAGGTTACCGATGAGGTCATGGACGGCTCCGCCTCAGTCATATACGATGAGGCTGCCAACCGGCTGCATGTTCAAAAGACCCTGCTTTCGCTGGTCATGGCCCCAAACACGGCAGAGTAAGGAGTACCGGTGACACAACGAGATAACCGCACGGAGTTGATACGAGAGCTGGTTCGCAAAGAGCAGGTCAAAACGCAGGGCGAGCTGGCTGAGCTGTTGGCTGCGCGCGGGTTGGTGCTCACTCAGGCGACGATTTCGCGCTATGCTACCAATATCGGGCTCAAAAAAGATCCGCGCAGCGGCAAGTATGTGTTGCCGGAGGATGTGTTTGTGCGCCGTATGGTCAGCGAGCTCGTCACCGAGGTCATTCCAGCGCAAAACCTGGTGGTAGTCAAATCCTCTAGCGGCGCCGCGCAGGGTGTGGCAGCAGCACTTGACGGAGTTGAGATCGAAGGCATCGTCGGAAGCATTGCCGGCGACGACACCATCCTCTTGATAGCCCCGGATAACGCAACGGCCCAAACGGTAGCGGCGGCCATCCGGTCTTTTATGGTCTGAGGCGCAGGAGTTGTCTTGCGCGTATGACCTTGGAGTAACACGTAAAAACGCACCAAAAGTTAGTATCAAAGAAAGAGAGAGATCATGGCAAGAGAAAAAGTAGTGTTGGCATACTCGGGTGGCCTGGACACCTCGGTGTGCATAACCTGGCTCATTGAACAAAAAGACCTGGACGTCATCGCCGTCGTGGGCGATGTGGGGCAAAAACGCCAGAGCCTGGAATTCATCCAACAAAAAGCACTGGACTCAGGAGCCATTGAGGCTGTTGTTGTTGACATGGTGGAGGAGTACGCGGCTGAATACCTCAGTAAAGCACTGGCGGCCAACGCCCTCTACGAGAATAAGTATCCGCTGCTCTCAGCGCTCTCCCGTCCTGTTATCGTCAAGCATCTGGTGCGCATCGCCGAAGAGAGAGGCGCTGCCTATATCGCTCACGGCTGCACCGGCAAGGGCAACGATCAGGTGCGTTTTGAAGTGGGAGTCCGTTCGCTCAATCCGGACATCCTCCAGATTGCCCCCGTGCGCGAGTGGGACCTCACCACCCGCGACTCAGAGATCGAATGGGCCGAGGCCCGCAACATTCCGGTGCCGGTGTCCAAGGCATCGCCCTATTCTATTGATGACAATATCTGGGGCAGGGCCATCGAGTGCGGCGTGCTGGAGGACCCCTGGACCGAGCCGCCTTCTGACGTGTACGAACTTACGGTAGACCCTGAAGCTGCGCCGGATACGCCCACGTATCTCACCCTTGCCTTTGAGGCCGGGCAGCCCGTTGCCATCGACGGTGTCAAGATGAGCTTTTTGGAGATACTCACCGCTTTGAACAAGGTGGCCGGCGCTAACGGCTGTGGCCGCATCGACATGGTGGAAAACCGCCTGGTGGGAGTAAAGAGCCGCGAGGTCTACGAATGCCCCGGAGCTTTGACGTTGATTAAAGCGCACAAAGACCTGGAAGACATGGTGCTGGAACGGGACGTGCTGCGCTACAAGGCAAAGATCGAGCAGGACTGGGCGGTGTACGTGTATGAAGGCAAGTGGTTCAGTCCGCTCAAAGAGGCTCTGGACGCTTTTATCGCCACAACACAAGCAGTTGTTACCGGTGAGGTTCGTCTCAAGTTCTACAAAGGCGCTTTGACCGTTGCCGGCCGCAAGAGCCCGTACTCGCTCTATGACTTTGAGCTCGCCACTTACGGAGAAGAAGACAGCTTTGACCGCGACAGCGCTAAAGGCTTCATAGATATCTACGGCCTGTACCTCTCTACCTGGGCCAGGCAGCAACGTAAACTCAAATAAGAACGGGACCGTCTCTGCATGCAGAGCGTGTTAGCCCACAAACTCAAGGAGAAAGCACTATGGCAACACTAACCCCCTGGGGTGGTAGATTCGAAGGATCGGTAGACGAGGAGATGCTGGCTTTTGGTGCCTCGCTGCCGGTAGATCTGCGGCTTTGGCCCGAGGATATCGCCGGTTCTATGGCTCACGCCGACATGCTCGCCAAGCAGGGTATCATCACGCCCCGGGAGAATGAGGCCATCTTTGAAGGCTTAAAGTCCATTGCGGATGATCTGAGGAACGAAGCGCTCGATTTTGAGCTTTCTGACGAGGATATCCACATGGCCATCGAGAGTGAACTGGTGCGCCGTATCGGTGAGCCGGGCAAGAAGCTGCATACCGCCCGGAGCAGAAACGATCAGGTGGCGGTGGACTTTAGGCTGTACTGCCTGCATGCTGCCTTTGAGATGGCCGATATGCTAAGCGATCTGCGTCTGGGCATAGTTGAGGTGGCCGAGGCGCATATCGATACGATACTACCCGGCTATACGCATATGCAAAAGGCGCAGCCGGTACTGCTGTCGCAGCACCTTCTGGCCTGGCAGGCCATGTTCGAGCGGGATATCAATCGCTTTGTTGATGCAGGTATTGCCGCAGATGCTTCACCGCTCGGTGCCGCCGCCCTTGCCGGAACGCCGCACCCCATAGACCGCGAGAATACCGCAGAGGCCCTGGGCTTCAATCGGATCATCCCCAATTCTATGGATGCGGTCTCAGATCGTGATTTTGCCTGCGACTTTATCTATGCAGCGGCTATGACCATGCTCCATCTCTCCCGTATCTGCGAAGAACTCATCTTGTGGTCTACCGAGGAGTTTGGGTTCATCACACTCTCGGATGCCTACTCAACCGGTTCCTCGATTATGCCGCAGAAAAAAAACGCGGATTTTGCCGAGCTCGTCAGAGGCAAGACCGGCAGGGTCTATGGCGATTTGATTGGCATTCTCACCACGCTCAAGTCGTTGCCGCTCACCTACAACAAGGACTTACAAGAAGACAAGGAAGGCCTCTTTGATGCCTATGATACGGTGGAGGCTTGCTTAAGCGCGGTGCATGGCATGATCTGCACCATGTCAGTTAACAGCGAGCGGATGCTCGAGGCTGCGCAGGGCGGTTTTATGGCTGCTACGGATCTTGCCGACTGGCTTGCCGCGAGGGGCGTTGCCTTTCGCGACGCTCACGAGGTGGTGGGATCAACCGTGCTCTACGCAGAAAAGCAGGGCAAGCGCCTCGACGAACTCACGCTTGAAGAGCTCCAACAGTTCTCAGGGGTCTTTACTACCGATGCCCTGGAAGTGTTGGATATCAAGCGGGTGGTTGCTGCGCGTACGAGTTTTGGCGGCACCTCCCTCGAAAGCGTCAGGGCGCAGATTGCTGCTGTCAAAGCGCAGATCGAGTCATCGTGCGATGATTGCGACGAGTAGTGAGTGTTGACGTTTGCGCTGCCAATAGTATGCCCCGGGGCCACACTCCCAAAGTCTGTTTGTCTGACTTCTCTCTGAGGAAAGCGAGCAATTATCGCATACAATAAGCAGCAAACCTTTTTGGGCTGGTCAGGCGACAAGAACGGACTGCAGGTATGCATAAGAGGCTTATCAGATGAATGGCGCCGCTGCGTTAATACGGGCGCTTGAGGACCTTGGTGTCAAACGGATTTTTGGGCTGCCCGGTGTGCAGAACATCGCTCTCTATGATGCACTCTTTGACTCTGAGATAGAGCATGTGCTGGTGCGCCACGAGCAGGCAGCCGTGCACATGGCAGACGGCTATGCACGGGCTACCGGGAGCGTGGGAGTGGTCTTTGCTACCAGTGGTCCCGGCGCTACCAATACGGTCACCGGTATTGCCACAGCCTATATGGATTCCGTGCCCGTTGTGGTGATAACCGGTCAGGTACCCACCTCGTCTATCGGTACCGATGCCTTTCAGGAAGCAGACATCACCACCATCACGCTGCCCATCACCAAGCATAGTTATCTGCTTAAAGAGGTGCAAGAACTGGTGCCAGCGGTTTTTGAAGCATTTTATCTCGCTGCCAGCGGTCGTCCCGGACCGGTGCTCATAGATGTGCCGGGAAACGTTGCCGCTGCTGAGGCAACGTATCTCAAACCAGCAACCCGGCCATCGCTTGCTTCATACAGACCCACCATCAAAGGCAATGCCCGTCAGGTCAAGGCTGCTGCCGAGCTTATCACGCATGCCAAACGGCCGGTGCTCCTGGCCGGAGGGGGAGTGGTGAGTTCTTCGGCCACAGACGAGATTGTGCAGTTGGCAGAAAAACTCGAACTGCCGGTGGTTACGACACTGCTGGCAAAGGGAGTCATTGCTGCTGATCACCCGCTCTTTTTGGGCCAGCCGGGCGTCTATGGTGCTCCAAGGGCTAATGCCGCCTTGCAAGAAGCAGATGTGGTGATTGCCGTGGGGACCCGTTTTTCTGAGCGCGTTACTGCCAGCGCATCCGATTTTGCTCCTCTGGCTCAGATCATACACATTGATATCGATCCTGCTGAGATAGGCAAAAACATCCGAGTGGATGTGCCTATCGTCGGCGATGCTGCCACTGTGCTCAGGGCTCTTGCTGAGAGACTGAGTCAAGCAGATAAAAGGGGACGCTTGCTGACAAAAGGGGACG
>JAISPK010000165.1 GCA_031274985.1 Coriobacteriales bacterium
CCGGGCCGGTCTCCTTGTAGAGGGTGACCGTCTGACCTGCGAGGGCTTCGTTTTGACCATCAAAGAGGCCGTTTCCATTGAGGTCATCGAAGACGCTGCCGCTGATGGTGCCCTTAGCGCTGGACCAGACACCATAAAAGTGTTTCTGACCGCTAAGTTTGTCTCCTGAGGCAATGGTGTATGTCTGATTCAGCTGGTACTGCGGGTCGGTCTTACTGAGATCGTCATCTCTCCAGCCGATCAAGGTGTAGGCCGGGTTGGAGGAGGTGAAGAGCGAGCCCTCAAGGACAAAGCTGGTGTCAAGCTTGTTTACATAGACAGTTTGGGTGGTATCTTCTCCTGCCCCCAGGCCGTTCATGTGGTACGTGACCGTTATCAAGTCAGCTAAATCCGCGTATTGCGCAGTAAAACTCAACTCCTCCAGGGAGCTTATGGCAACGATGGCACCGGGGTAGTAGATCTTAGTGCCGCATTTCCATGCGTAGAATACCTGGGTGCCTTTGGTGGCAGTGGTAGGCAACACCCTGAGAGAGGTGCCAAAGGCATACTCATTGTTGTCAACCGGAGGGGTGTTAAGTCCATTTACGAGACCGCCAGCCAGGTTATACTCTACCTTGAGAGCATCGGTATGCCACGTGGCATACACATCAAAGTCTTTGTAGATCGGGGTAGTAAAGAAGAACGGAGCAGATACGCCGGCAACGATTTCGTAGGCCCAGCCAATGAATTCTCCCTTTCCGGCATAGAAGGTCCCGGGCACGTAGTGGTTGGGATTCACTGCGTAGCCACCATCTTTTACCCCTTGATCACTCAGGTAGACGCCGCCTTTGGCTTCAAAGTAGCTCACGGTGTGGTCGTGAGCCTGCCACTTGGCATAAGCGATAGTGCCACCCTGAGGCATGGTTGCGTTTGCGCTCCAGTCGAAGGGAACCATGTATTCGGCATCCTTAAACCAACCCAAAAACAAATAGCCCGGTCGTAGAGGATCTTCCGGTTTGAAGGTTTTTGTAGCGATGGTAAAGGGTTGCTGGAACATCAGGCTCTGTGTTGCGAATTTATTAGCATTGGAGACTGGTGTCTCCCCATTGCCGACCATCAAATTGAATTCCAGGTTGCAGAGATCGCGATCATAGAAGAAGCAGAGTTGTGTAGAAGTCGTGGCAACGTTGAACAACTCTCCATCAGGCGGGCGTTGCATGCGCGTAAAGGCGCTCCCGTCATAGTTGTAAGGCCAGAAGTCATAATAGTTTCCGGAATAAAGCTCGGGATGACCGGAGTTATCGTAATGGGTGGGGTCAAACCAGCCCACGAATTCTCCCGAGTGGCCGAGTCTTTGGAGCCCGTTGATGACTTTCTGAATCAGGATGCCCTTGGCCGCAGTAGATGTCATCGTCTCGCTGTATTCACTCATCACCACATAGGTTTTGCCCGTATCCGGGTCGTAGATTGAATTTGCGGACGTGTATGACTGCCCTTCCAGGGCTTCTGCCAAATAGCGGTAGTTATAGGATCTGCCGGGAGGATTTTCCCAGTTTGCCGTGAAGGTCAAGGTGGGGCCTGAGGTAGGTGCCCCATTTGGAGGCAGTATGGTGCCGTTGACCGTTATCCAGCGGCTGGAAAGCTGTCTTCCGGCTCCCAGCTCTCCAAAGCTGAAGTTCCAGCTGCTGAAGTTTAAGCTGGCGGTGCCACCATTGAAGAGCAGGTGTGGTGTGTTGTTGTTGGCCTGTACCGGAAACGTCGTGGAAACATCCATCTCGAATTTGACCTGCATGGTGTACTGGGTGCCGCCGGAATCGTATCTAACCCCGTCGACCGTCATAGAGGTGCCATCCTTGTTGAGCTCAAAATTATAAGTGTAGACCTTGCGCTCTGCGTAGAGATTGACCACCGTGGTGCCATTGCCGTCGATAACCTTGTTCTCAGCGCTCTGGAACTGTGCATACCTCAGCATGGCCTTGGAGTTTGCCGTTATGGGTGTATCGTTAACCCACCACTCGGCAATGCCGGGAGAATTCGCATTGACGTTGGTCATCGACTCTGAGATCCCCTTGAGGGTCACGGAGCCGATGTAGTTATAGTCCGAAAGAGTGTTCGTGGAGGGGTGAGCGCCCGGAAGAAAGAGATTGGGCTTTTCCATCCACAGAGCAACGGTGTAGTCTACCTCCACCGGGTCGAACTTGGCCGTGAGCGTGGTGTCTTCAGTAATCTGGGTAGAGAAACTAAAGTCTACGCCATTCTTGAGCCAGCCCTTGAATTCATAGCCAGCACGAGTCGGAGAAGCAGGCTGCGTGGCATATCCTCCCTGGAGGACAAATTGCGGGTCGACCTGAGTGCCCTCAGAAACAAACAGGACATAATAGCCCTGCCTAAAGTAGGGCTTGAGATAGAGATCCTTGGTTGCCGTTGCCGTGTCAAAGTTAATGAGTGCGGGCGGATTGGTGGGATTAGGATCATCCCTGTCAAAAAAGCCTTCGAGCTTATGCCCGTTGCCCTGCGGAATTATCTTGTCCACAGTGCCCGGCAAGGGATTGTATATTCTTGCGTTAGGCGCCAGCTCTCTGGACTCAACGACAATGCCATCCTGGTCGAGAAAGGAGATGAGATAGGTATCAGCGCATACCGCATAGAGGGTAAAGTCACCCGTGACCGGGGTTGCAAAGTCATAGGGCGAAGTTCCCGCAACGGGATTGGAGACAGTGAACCATCCTCTGAACGATACTTTTTGGTAAGAGAGTAGGTCTACGGTTTTAGATGGCGCATATCCGCCATCTAAAACGGATTCATATGACTGAATCAGGTCAGGGAAAACGTAGGTGACGGTCCAGGGGCCTGCGAGAACGTTGATTTCTCCTGTTGCAACAATCGCATTTTGAGAGCCTCCGACGCCGGGATCTTCATTGTTGCCGGCACCGGGCTGAACGGATTCTTCTGTACCGGAGCCTTCAGGTGCAAGACCTTCCCCGTTGCCCGTAGGAGCCTGAGGTTGGTCAGGAGCCTCAGTGCTGGAGTCTTCTGTGAAACTCTGCGCTGGCACCTGCTCTGCCGGATCTGCCGGATCCGTTGCAAATACCAAAAACGGGAACAGCCCGAATACCAGAAAAATAGCCAAAGTGACCATAAAGGCCCTTTCGAGTATTCTCGGTATGATAGGTTGCTTGCCCCCAAGCCCCGGTTTTGCTGCTTTTGTCTTTCTTGAGTTTTCTTTGGATATCATCGCTATCCCCTTCCTGCATCGCTGCACACCACACACTAATCTTCCGTGCGAATCCCTAGAGACCCCGCCAATTAACCACAAGCAAGGTGAGAATTCTTTGTCAGAAAACCCCCCACGGGTTCGCACTATTTTTTTGCTGTACTTGTTGTGTCCACAGTTTTTACGAGCCCTTATTCAATCCACTTTTCCACAAAATAAGAGCTTTTTAAGGATACCAGATTTCTATGAGTCTTGTCACCATAAAATAATGTTTCTTTTGCAAGTTTATTATTGCTGCGCTTGGTAACAGATGTGCAGTATTGCCGTTGTTGCCCTAAGACGACCTTGTAAAAGGCGTTTATTCTCAGGAGATCCGGCCTCAGTAAAGAGCCCGGCTCCGTCGGGTTAGAGCCTAAACAAAGAGCCCGATGATAAAGACGAAAACCGCGCCCAGGGCCATTGAGGCAGGAAACGTGATTACCCAGGTGACGGCTATATCTTTGGCCTTGCCCCATTTAACCGCTTTGAAGCGACGGGCCGAGCCCACGCCCATGACGGCAGAGCTGATGGCCTGGGTCGTTGAGATGGGAGCATTGAGCATGGTCATCGTCTGAATGACGATTGCCGAGGTTGTCTCGGCCGCAAATCCCCTCACCGAGTCGAGCTTAGTGACGCCGTGACCCATGGTGCGCATGATACGCCAGCCGCCTATCGAGGTTCCGGCAGCCATGGTAAGCGCGCAGAGGATCTTGACCCAAAGGGGAATGGCGCCCGCGTCGGCGAGTACTCCGCTGGTAAACAGCGCCAGGGTAATGATGCCCATTGTTTTCTGCGCATCATTGGTGCCGTGGGCAAAGGCTACGGCCGCAGCCGACAGTATCTGTAATCTCAAGAACACTTTGGTTGTTTTGCGTCGGTTTGCGCGGGCAAACAGCTTAACAATGAGCTTCATGAGAAGAAACGCCATGATAAAACCGATAAGGGGCGAGGTAAACATAGGAATGACGACTTTTTGCAGCACGCCGTCCCATATGATTCCCTGAACGCCAAAGGTAAAGGCGATGGCCGCGCCGATTAGTCCGCCGATAAGCGCATGGGAGGAGGACGAAGGTATGCCCCTCCACCAGGTAAAGAGGTTCCAGACTATAGCACCGCACAGAGCCGCGAGTATCACGTAGTCGTCGAGCGGGGCGCTGACCAGTCCCTTTGAGATAGTCTTGGCAACCCCTTCGCTCATGAGGGCTCCGAGAAAATTCATGGCGGCAGCCAAGGCTATGGCACCGGCCACCGGCAACGCCTTGGTGTAGACGGTTGTCGCTATTGAGTTTGCGGTGTCGTGGAACCCGTTAATGAATTCAAACACCAGCGCAAAGATCACTACCAAAACGAGTATTACCATGCTTTTTACTCACTTTCAAAAGACAAACCGACTTCAGGGCGTAGTCCTGTGTGCGCCCAGCAAGAAAGTGACCTTACCGATAAGACCATGCTCCCTCGCCACTAACATATGCCTCGCCACTAACGGCCACAAAACCCAAACTCAGCAAACATAATTGTAGCGTAATCCCGCAATCTCAAGATAAGAGAAACCAAGAATAACGCCGATGCTTTTGCTGGTAAAACGCAGGGGCACACCGGGGCACGCGCGGCAGATTTACGCAGGAAAACACCGTAAAGTTGGTGATTTTTACCCGCAAGCGTTATACTGCTAGTCTATCGCAATAATGCGGTGGAGTAAGTAACCAGGGATATATGGAGGAACTATGAAAGCACGCAAGTTTATTGCCGTTGTCGTAGCAGGTCTTTTGAGCCTCCCGCTCATTTTAACCGGCTGCGGAGGGAGCGGGGCAACAACCGAGGGAGATAAGTATCTGATTCTCGACGAGAACATCACCACCGAGCACTATGGCGTTGGCTTCCGCATGGACGACGCAGCGCTCCGCGACCTGGTGGAGTACACCATCGTTGAGATGTACAACGACGGCACGGTGGAGACGATTGCCCAGAAGTATGCCGATCAGGGCATCAACTTTGACGCATTCATCCTCACCAGCACTGACATAACAGAAAAGCCCGTCGTGGACATCAAAAAGTTCATCGTTGGGTTTGATCAGGACTTTCCCCCTTATGGCTATGTTGACAACAGCGGCGCTTTTGCCGGCTTTGATCTGGACATGGCCGCCGAAGTAGCCAAGCGCAACGATTGGGAACTCAAGCTGATGCCAATCAACTGGGACCTCAAGGATGCTGAGCTTGCCTCCGGCAACATCGACTGCATTTGGAACGGCTTTACCATTGAGGGTCGCGAGAGCCAATACCTCTTTACCAAGCCTTACATGGACAACACCCAGGTTGTAGTAGTGCTTGCCAATTCTGGCATCGCGACGTTTGCTGACCTTGAGGGCAAAGTTGTCATGGCTCAGTCAAACAGTGCCGCTTTTGCCGCTCTCAACGACGAGCACCCTGACCTTGTCAAGACCTTCAAAGAGCTGCGCACTATTCCTGAGTACAACACGGCCTTCCTCGAGTTGGATCAGGGCTCTGTTGACGCTATTGCCATCGACCTCCCCGTTGCGGTCTTTCAGATAGCCTCTCATTCTTAGTACCAAAGAGTAACAATCGGGCATGGGCCGGATTTTGGTTCATGCCCGTTTTCTTAGACAACAAGAGAGCTTATGTCACTTGAGACCATCATAGGATTACTTGCCTGGGGAGCATGGACCTCTGTCCAGATCTTCTTCTTCACCCTGATAGGCTCGCTGCCTCTTGGGTTGGTGGTTGCTTTTGGGCGGATGTCAAAGTTCACGCCGCTTCGCTGGCTGGTGCGTTTTTACATCTCCGTTATGCGCGGGACCCCTCTCATACTGCAACTCTTCATTGTTTACTTTGGCCCCTTTTACCTCTTTGGTGTTCAAATGGGTCAGGATTATCGTTTTACCGCAACCCTCATTGCGTTCATCCTCAACTATGCGGCCTACTTTGCCGAGATCTATCGCAGCGGCATTGAATCGCTGCCGCGTGGGCAATACGAAGCGGCCGCCGTGCTGGGTTATTCGCGTGCGCAGACGTTTATGCGCATCATCTTTCCGCAGGTGTTCAAGCGCATCATCCCCCCTTTAACCAACGAGGTCATCACTCTGGTCAAAGACACCGCGCTGGCCTTTACCCTCGGCGTTGCCGAGATGTTCACGCAGGCACGGGCGATTGTCTCAAGCCAGGGCAACCTCATCGCCTTCCTCATTGCGGGAGTCTTCTACTACACCTTTAACGCGCTCGTTGCCTTTCTTATGGAGCGCGTTGAGAAAGCTTTTGCGTACTATCATGAGTAATACGAGAGCCAACATACTGAGCATCGAGCAGGCCCGCAAGAGCTTCGGGGACACCGAGGTGCTGCATAACATCTCGCTGAGCGTGGACGCCGGCGAGGTGGTTGCCATCATCGGGCCGTCGGGCAGCGGCAAGTCAACGCTGTTGCGTTGTGCAACGCTGTTGGAGCGCCTGGACGGGGGCTGCCTCCGCTACGATGGCGAGGCCATTGCGGCACCCGACGAGCGAGGACACATGGCCTACGCCCCTGCCAAGATACTTCAGGCTGTTCGCATGAAGTTTGGTCTGGTGTTTCAGGACTTCAATCTCTTTCCGCACTTCTCGGTTATGAAAAACATCACCGACCCGCCCATTCAGGTACAGAAGCGCCCCAAGGACGAAGTGTTTGCCGAGGCCGAGGCGCTGCTTAAGAAGATGGGCCTGGAAGGCAAGGACGCTGCCCTGCCCTGCGAGCTTTCCGGCGGTCAGCAGCAGCGGGTATCCATTGCACGCGCTTTGGCCCTTAAGCCGGAGATTCTCTACTTTGACGAGCCCACCAGCGCTCTCGACCCTGAGCTCACCGGAGAGATCCTCCGCGTCATTCGATCACTTGCTGCCGAGCACATGACCATGGTCATCGTGACGCACGAGATGTCGTTTGCCCGTGAAGTAGCGGACCGGATCATCTTTATGGACGGCGGCGTGATCATCGAACAAGGCTCTGCCAAAGAGCTCGTTGACCATCCCCGGCACGAACGCCTGAGGGCATTTCTCAATAAACTGGACACTTAAACAGACTTGACAACCCAAAAGCTTGCTCTCAAGAGCTGGAGACAAGAGTCGTCTCCAGCCGGATGATTGATTAGAACGGGAGGTTGTCGAAAACGCCTGACATAAGGGCAAGTCCACCAAAGACAAAGAGGAACACCACGAGTGCTACGATGTAGACCAATGCCCAGATAAATGAGGCGAGAACGCGGTACTTCATTGAGAGAGCGGTGTTTACGAAAAGAGTTCGGAGGAGAGGTAGCGCTCCCCTGAGTCGAAGAACATCACCACGATGGTTTTGCCTGCATGCTCCGGGCGTCTGGCAAGTAGCGTGGCTGCCCAGAGCGCGGCGCCCGAGGAGATGCCGGCGAGAACACCGTCGCACTTTGTTACCTCGCGGGCAGTTCTGAAAGCGTCCTCACTGGTAACCGTGATGACCTCATCGTAGATTCGGGTGTTGAGCACTTTGGGTACGAATCCGGGGCCGATGCCCTCGATCTTATGAGCACCTCGCGTGCCGCCGGAAAGCACCGGGCAGTCCGCCGGCTCTACCGCCACAACCAGGCAGAAAGGGTTTTTGCTTTTGAGGTAGGATCCCGCGCCCGAGATGGTTCCGCCGGTACCGATGCCGGTGACGAAGAGGTCGATGTGCCCGCCCGTGTCTTCCCAGATCTCCGGGCCGGTTGTCGCCTCGTGAAGCGGTGCGTTAACCGGATTGGAGAACTGCGCAGGTACGTACGCATCAGGCAGCTCGGCAGCCAGCTCCTCTGCCTTGGCAATAGCGCCGGGCATTCCCTCATCTGCAGGCGTAAGCACCAACTCGGCCCCGTAGGCCTTGAGCAGCTTGCGGCGCTCGAGCGAGGCAGACTGAGGCATCGTAAGGATGAGGCGATAGCCGCGTGCGGCAGCCAGCGCCGCCAGCCCGATGCCGGTGTTGCCGCTGGTGGGCTCGATGATTACCGTGTTTGCCTTGAGAGCACCTGACTTTTCGGCTGCTTCGATCATGGCCAGCGCAAGGCGGTCTTTATTGCTGCCGGCGGGATTGAACATCTCCAGTTTGGCAAGTAGCGTTACCGGCAGATCATGCGCAGCAGCGTAGCGAGAGAGCTCAAGGAGCGGCGTGTTTCCCACTAATTCTGCGATGCTTTTATGTATACCCATTGGTTTTTCCTTAAAACTACTTTTATGACAGGGGTGTCATTGTGAGGGCTTTAACTCGAAAAATCTTTTGTGCGATGAGAGAAAGATCCTTCGCCTGCGGCTCAGGATGACAGAAGGGGGCGGTCAGGATGACAGGGGTGGGTTCCCGCCTTCGCGGGAACGACAGAGGGCGGCGCGGGAACGACAGAGGGCGGCGCGGGAACGACAGAGGGCGGCGCGGGAACGACAGAGGGAGTGCGACAACGACAGCGGTAAAACGAGGGGACAGCCCCCTGCGCTGCGCGAGGGCAACGCGGGGGGACGGTCCCCGGTCTTCAGAGTGCTGCTTGAGCCTCAGTTATTACCGAGTACTACAGCTTCAAACAGCGTTTAGTCTTCTTCAGTTGATGTTGCGTCCTGTCCCTCTTTTATCTTCTTGTACTCCACAGGCGTCGGCAGTTCAATGCCACGCAGCTTGTTCAAGGCAATCATCAGGTGATAGATCACCAGCGCCGAGACCGAAGCAACGGCAATGGGGCCAATCTCAACTGCCGCGTCAGCAATCGGCTGTCCAACACCGAGACCGCCGCCCACGAACAGTGTAAAGCTGGCGATGCCCATAACCAGCGGCACGGCGCCGGTGATCATGTTGACGTTGTTGGCAAAGTTGACCCTGTTCTCAACCCAGATACGCACACCCAGCATGCCGATCATGCCGTAGAGGATGATCGTAACGCCGCCGAGCACTCCGGACGGGATAAGCGAGATAACCGCGCCAAACTTCGGACAAAGCGCAAGCACCAGCGCGCCACAGCCGGCAACCCAGTAGGCTGCGGTTGAGTAGACGCGCGTTGCGGCCATAACACCGATGTTCTCTGCATAGGTAGTAGTACCGGAACCGCCACCGAGGCCGGCAATCGTGGTGCCGATACCATCGGAAAACAGCGCCCGGCCCATGTACTTATCAAGGTTCTTGCCGGTCATCGTAGCCACCGACTTAACGTGGCCGATGTTTTCCGCTACCAAAACCAACACCACCGGCAAAAACATCAGGAGAACGCTGAAGTTAACCTCCGGCAGCTGGAAGGCAGGGAGGCCGACCCAGGCAGCTTCTGCGACCGACTCAAAGGTAATCTCGCCCAGGATTGCGGCAGCAATATAGCCAATGACCACACCAAGCAAAATGGCGAGTCGCCCGATAATGCCTTTGGAGAGCGCCATGATCAAGATGATGGACACAAAGGTTATGGTTGCCAGGAGCGGTTGAGCCATAAAGTTCATGTAAGCCACCGGCGCCAGATTAAAGCCTATCAGCGCCACGATGACACCGGTGACCACCGGCGGCATCAGCTTGTTGATCCAATTGGTGCCCGCCGCCATGACGATGAGACCAACGATTGCCAACAGCGCACCGGTACAGGAGATACCAAACAGGGCGGCTCCCATACTGCCGGAACTGGCAGCAATAACCGGAGAGATGAAAGCGAAGGACGAGCCGAGGTAGCTCGGCACCTTATTCCTGGTAATCAGGAGGAAGAGCATAGTTGAGATTGCCGAGAAGAACAGGGTGGTTGTCGGTGGAAAACCAGTGATCAACGGCACCAGGAACGTCGCTCCAAACATCGCGACAATGTGCTGCAGACCGATTCCTACCGTACGTGGCCACGTCAGGCGCTCATTGGGCGAAATGACGTCACCGGGACCCATCTTCTTTCCGTCTCCATGTTTAACCCATAATGCCATTATCCACTCCTTTCAAAACAAGTGTTTACAACCTCACTTGACAAACCTATCAAGTCGGCCAACGTGTCGTCTGAGCCTATCTGCCTCCTTCCTTTACGGTTGTTGACAATCTCCACGAAAACTATCTTTTTACACCACTTCTTTTACACCACTGCTACTCTCTTTGTACCAGTTTATTGCATCAGCAGCAAACGTAAAAGAAAGCAGCTGCTTAAGCGGTCACCATAGTGCCGGTATGGCCCTCGAGACCATCCAGGGCGCGCGAAAGCGACGTGATAAGCGCCCTGCGCCCCGGGCGCGAGCGTGCAAAGCGCATCGCAGCCTGCACCTTGGGGAGCATGCTGCCCGGAGCAAAATGTCCTTCTGCGATGTAGGCGGTTGCTTCATCCGCAGTCATGCTGCTGATACGCCGCTCGTTGGCTTTGCCATAGTTGAGCGCCACCTGATCAACAGCGGTGAGGATCATAAAGAGACTTGCGTCTATGCGCTCAGCCAAAAGCTCGCCGGCAAAGTCCTTGTCGATGACGGCTTCCCAGGGAATCAATCCGTTGCCGTCGCGAATCACCGGGAGACCGCCGCCGCCGCATGCTATCACGATGTGTCCGCACTCGATCATAGAGCGAATGACCTCGATTTCGATGATCTCCTGCGGCTCGGGGCTGGCAACCACACGCCGCCAGCCGCGCCCGGCATCTTCGCAAAAATGCAGGGACGGGTCAGCTTGCATGATGGCCTCGGCCTCCTCTTGCGTATAAAAACTACCGATGGGCTTGGCGGGATTGGTAAAGGCCGGGTCATTTGGGTCTACCAGCACCTGCGTGACGATGCTCGCGGCCATCTTTTCGATTGAACGGTCACGGAGCTCCCGGTAGAGCGCCTTTTGGATGCCAAAACCGATGTAGCCCTGACTCATGGCGCCATCGGTTGAGAGCGGCATGGCGTCAATGGACGACACCGTGCGGCTTGCGGTCTCAAACGCCAGGTCTATCATGCCTACCTGAGGGCCGTTGCCATGACAAATTGCCAGCTCATGGCCGGCTTGGATAAGGTCGGCCATGGGGACAGCAGCAGCAGCCACAGCCAGGCGCTGTTCAATCAGGCTATTGCCCAGCGCATTGCCTCCCAGCGCCAGAACGATTCGTTCAGCCATGATGCTCCTTTCGCTCCCGATAACACTTACGTTTACACGCGCTTGCTTCTGTCAGCCTGCTTTTTGCTGCAATTTTGTCCAGACGCGATCGGCCGAGAGCGGCAGATCGCAAAACTCCACACCCACCGCGTTGGCCACCGCGTTGGCCACCACGGCGGTCACCGAGATGAGGGGGTGCTCCCCCGCCCCGCGTGCGCCATAGGGGCCGTCCAGCTGGGGGGTCTCAATAAAGTCGGTCATCATCTTGCGGGGCATATCCTGAAAGGTCGGTATCTTGTAGTCGGT
>JAISPK010000169.1 GCA_031274985.1 Coriobacteriales bacterium
ATACACCCTGTCATTTTTCGGGCTTGTGCCCTCAGGATGACAAAAGAGGGGCTCAGGATGGCATACACCCTGTCATTCTTCGGGCTTGCGCCCTCAGGATGACAAAAGAGGGGCTCAGGATGGCATACACCCTGTCATTCTTCGGGCTTGCGCCCTCAGAATGACAAAGTGTGCGTCATCCTGCGCATCCCACCACTGTCATCCTGAGCCGGAGGCGAAGGATCTTTTCACTGTCACCTCTCGGCTTTCAGAAAAAAACGCTGGACGCTCTGAGCAACTTAGCCTAAAATCAATGCTTCCTCAATGCTGGGGCATCGTCTAATGGTAGGACAACGGTTTTTGGTGCCGTTAGTAGGGGTTCGACTCCCTTTGCCCCAGCCAGAGAATATTGTAGTAGTGAGACTCCCGCCCAAGGGAGATATGCCCCTAACGCCTTCCATGAACAGCCTCAACCTAACGAGATTAGCGGAGAGTTACCTTGAAATCTATTTTCTTTGATATGGACGGAGTCCTTGTTGATTACAAGGGGGGCAGAGCTTACGCCAATGACTATGAGCTCAAGATGGTCTCAGGCGACATGGCCCGAATCCCCGGTATCTTCTCGCGGCTTGATCCTTTGCCCGGAGCGCTTGAGGCAGTGGCGGCACTGGCAGAACACTACGAATGCCACATCCTCTCTACGGCTCCCTGGGAGAACAGCTCCGCCTGGACCGACAAAGTCAACTGGATATTCAAGTACTTTGGCGCCGATGAGAGCAGCCCCTTTTACCAGCGGATCAATATCACGCACGACAAGGGCATGTTCGTGGGCGACTACCTCATTGATGACCGCACAAAGCATGGTGTACTGAGATTCAGCGGAGAGTGGATAGAATTTGGCAGCAATACGTTTCCAAACTGGGAATCAGTTCTGAACTATCTGCTTTAGCAACTTAGGCTATACTATCCAGCGTCGCTTTTGCGACAGTCTGTTGTGGGCGATTGGCGCAGCGGTAGCGCAGGTGCTTTACACGCACAAGGTCGGGGGTTCAAATCCCTCATCGCCCACCACCTAAACCCCTTGTAGATGGCTATATTTAGCAAAACATTATTCTCGAAATAGATAAAGAAAATAGCCAAACTGGTATAATCTGGTATAAACCTGTCAGGGGGACGAGTAGATTGCAGCGGAATTGAAACAGGCCTCATCACATAATCTCGAACTTCTCATATATGACGAGGTTGATTCAACAAACGATGCGTTGCGCAGGATGCTTGCGCACGAGGCAAGCGGTGCGTCCGCGACAAAGGCTGTCATGGCGCTGGCGCAAACGCAGGGTCGCGGCAGACTCGGGCGAAGCTGGGTCTCACCTCCCGGAGGGCTGTACGTATCCCTCGCCCTCGAATTACCCGATACCCTCCAAAGAACCGCGGCACTCAGCCTGATAGTTTCTCTGGCACTCCAGAGTGAGTTAACTGAACTTGCCAGAGCAAATGCCTCAAAAGATTATCAAGCAATCCAGATAAAATGGCCCAATGACCTGGTCTGTGAGCAGGGAAAGCTTGCCGGAATCCTCATAGAGCTGGTTAGTCTGCCCTCTGGAGAAAAAACTGCGATAGTTGGCGTGGGGGTCAATATCAAGTACCCGGGCAACGGCACAGAGTGTGCCCCGGGCGCTGCCTATCTCAGTGATTTCTGCCAGCAAACGCCTGACCTGCAGCAAGCGGCAAGACAGATGATTACTGCGATACAGGATCAATACACCGCATGGAAAGAGGCCGATTACGACTTTGCTCCCTTTAAAGAAGACTACCTTGCCAACCTCTCGCTCATCGGGCAATGCGTAACCGTGAGCAATCACCGAGGAGAGGCAATTGCAGAAGGAACCGTAAAGGGCATAGACAATCAGGGGCTATTGCTGCTGCAAGGCAACGATCAGCTCATCAGTAAAGTCGCCACCGGCGAAGTAACACTCAGCTAACTAAAGCACCCCCTAAAGAGCTACAATCAAAGAACCTACCTTTTGTGAAGGGGATTGTTGATGCAAGACTCTAAAAGCGATGAGCTGCTCCCTCAAAACGCTCACGCTGCCCAAGAGAGACCAACCAGAGCTGAGCCTGTCCTCGCGCAAGCAGAGGCAGCACTTGAGCTTGACCCCACCTTAGAGCTTGATGCCAGGCAAGATGAGGATTACACCCCTGATGAACCGGTCTCAAGAAGCGGCATGCAGTATACCGAGCCTGTCGTAAAGCCCGGGTCAAAGACCGTCAGAACCGATGACAAGGTCAACAGAATGGGCACGGCCAGCCTAGGAAAGCTGATTGTGGAGTTTGCTGTGCCGTCTATCATCAGTATGGTGGTCAACGGTTCCTACAACGTGCTGGCCTCGATCTTCCTCGGCCTCAAACTGGGCGAGATGGGCCTGGCAACCGTAACCGTTGCTACCCCTCTTATGACTCTGGCGCTCGCTATCTCGGTGCTCGTAGGAGCCGGGGGCAATGCGCTCGCTGCCATCAAACTCGGTGAGGGCAAGCGTGAAACAGCCGAGCGCGTCATAGCCAACACCTTCATACTCTCCGTTGTTCTTGCGGTTATCTGCACGATTCTGGTCTTTCTCTTCA
Organism: Coriobacteriales bacterium; assembly: GCA_031274985.1. GTDB lineage: Bacteria > Actinomycetota > Coriobacteriia > Coriobacteriales > UBA8131 > WQXH01. The sequence goes on from JAISPK010000169.1 coordinate 2,602, forward strand.
TGGACCCGCTGCTGCGGCTCTCCGGATCCACCGAGGAGCTACTCGACCCCTCCCGGGTCTTCGTGGGCATCACTGCCGCAGGGTTCATCTTTCAGTTTCTGGGCATGGGCTTCAACAATTTCATGCGCACGGCAGGTAACCCCAATGGGGCGCTCTATACGATTTTGGCAGGAATCCTCACCTCCATCGTGCTCAGCTATCTCTTTGTGATGGTCTTTGACTGGGGAATAGCCGGCTCTGCCTGGGCAACGATCATCGGCATGTTTGTTTTGGCAGTGCTCGTGCTCCATTACTTCACCCGCTCAAAGAAGGCCCCCTTCAAGCTCAGGTTCTCCTTGATGAAGCCAAACCCCCGCCTCATGGCCAACATCTGCGTTCTCGGCTCAGCAGGCTTCTTCTTGCAGGCAGCTGCGGTGGTCATCAATCTACTCCTCAATCATCAACTGGTGTATTACGGCGCCCTCGATCCGATTGGTGCCGAAGGAGCGCTGGCGGCGGTAGGGGTGATGATGAGGATAGCCTTCTTTGCCTTCTTCCCGCTCTTAGGTATATCGGTAGCCATTCAACCCCTGCTGGGCTACAACTACGGCGCGCGTTTCTACCCGCGGGTCAAAAAGACTTTTTGGATCTCCCTCATTTGGGTGGCGGCCTTTGGCGTGTTTTTCTGGCTTCTGGTGCACCTCTTTCCTTCGCCCCTCGTCATGATATTCGGCATCAAAAGCGAGTTGCAGGGCTTTACCATCAAAGCTATCCAAGTAATGATGTTCCTGATGCCCTTTATCGGCCTCCAGATTCTCGGAGCAGGCTATTTTCAGGCAACCGGGCAGCCGATCAAGTCGATGTTCCTGTCTCTGACGCGCCAGCTCCTGTACCTGATTCCGCTGCTGTACTTTCTGCCGTTAGCCATACAGTTCTTTGTTGCCAACGTCACCCCGCTTCAATCGCTTTATTATGCGTACCCGATAGCCGACGTGCTTTCGGTGCTCACCGCAGGCACTATGATGTTTTTTGAATGGAAACGACTGACCCGCCTACAAGAAGCGGGCAAATAGAAAAGCTCAAGAATCAGTTATAGCGGTTTTGCGCCTCAACGAGGGAGTGCTCGAGCAAATACCGGGCGGCCTCGCCGGCGTGCGCAGCATCAACCAGTAACTCCTCCAAAGAATCGCCCTTGAGAAGCTGCAGCACATAATCGGCGCTATCCATTCTGCCGGGCGGTCCTCCCACCCCGATTTTGATGCGCGTGAAGTCAGCCCCAATAGCAGCTGCAATATCGCGAATGCCGTTGTGGCCTCCGTGCCCTCCGCCGGACTTTATCCGTATCTGCCCCACCGGAAGATCGATGTCGTCGTGAATAACACAGAGATCTTGCAGCTTAAGGCCATAGTGTTTGAGAAGTCCTTTTACCGCGCGTCCCGAACGGTTCATCATCGTCTGCGGTTTGGCAAGCACCACAAGAGTTGCCTCGCCGGCAAGCTCAATCTTTTTCTCGGCCACCAGACTGTCAAAGCGTGGGCGCCAGTTATCCGCGTTGAACTCAGAAGCCAGCTTGTCCAGAGCCAAAAAACCTGCATTATGACGGGTGGCGCTGTAACGGAGCCCCGGATTGCCCAGTCCTACCACCAGTTGGCAGCGCTGGGCGCCCGCGGTAGGTGTTCCACCGCCGAGTTGGCTCTTGATGTTATCGAAGAAGTTCAAGGCTGGCAAAGACCCGAGATGACAACAACCCTATCAGAGGGCAAAGTCAGGATCAAAGAGCTCGCTTACCGAGACGTTATTGAAAACGTTGGAGATAGCCTGGGCCAGGAGCGGCGCCACGCTTACCACTTTGAACTTACCTTTTTGCTTGTCGAGCGGCACGGGAACCGTATCACAGATAACGACCTCCTTGATATCTGCCGCCTCAAGGAGCTCAAAAGCCTGACCGGAAAACAGGCCGTGCGTAGCGCAGACATACACATCGCCGGCACCCTTGAGTTTGAGCGCCTGCACGCCGGCAACAATGGAGCCGCCGGTGTCGATGATGTCGTCGTTAACGATGCAGGTCTTGCCCTTAACCTCACCGATGACATTGCTGATTTCGGCCTTGTTGTGCGCGGGACGTGATTTGTGCATAATGGCCAGTTCGCAGCCCATGAGGTCTGCCAGCTTCTTGGCAGCCTTGGCGCGACCGACGTCAGGGGAGACAATGCAAACGTTGTCGAGATTCATACTGTTAAAATAATTAGCAAATATTGGCAGAGCTGTAAGGTGATTCACCGGCTTGTCAAAGAAGCCCTGGATCTGGCCCTGGTGCAAGTCGACGGTGATGACGCGATCAACACCGGCAACCATCAGCAGGTCGGCCACCAATTTGGCGGTTATGGGCTCACGGGCTGCACTCTTCTTGTCCTGACGAGAGTAGCCAAAGTGGGTGATTACCGCCGTAACCGAGTGCGCGCTTGCCCGCTTTGCAGCATCGCACATAATCAAAAGCTCCATGAGGGCGTCGTTGACGCTGCCCTCCTCATAATTTGAGATTGATTGTAGAATAAAGAGGTCAATGCCGCGCACACTGTGCTTGTAGCGCGCAAAGATCTCGCCATTGGCAAAGGTGGTTATCTTAACCTTGGAAAGGCTTATACTTAGCATCTGTGCGATGCTTTCTGCGAGGGGTTTGTTGCTGCGGCCGCTAAAGAGCATCAGATCCTTGGTTACCTCAGTCATGAGACTTTGCTTCCTTTCTTTTCCAGTCTTCTTTGATCACTTGTTCTGGTCTGGTGAGAGCCAATGCCCCGGCAGGGACATCTCTGGTAATAACGCTTCCGGCACCGATAATCACGTTGTCTCCCAGGGTTACCGGCGCAACCAACATGGTGTCACTGCCAACAAAACACCCGCTGCCGATGACCGTTGCGTGCTTATTGACGCCATCGTAATTGCAGGTAATCGTACCGGCACCGAGGTTGACGTTCTCGCCGATTTGCGTGTCCCCGATATAGGAGAGGTGCGGAACCTTGGAATTAGGGCCGATGTCGGACTTCTTGATCTCTACATGGGTACCGGCGCGTGAGCCGGTGCGCATGATGGTACCGGGGCGCAGGTAGGCTCGCGGGCCGATGCTCACTTTGTCTTCGAGCACCGCATCGATCATGACACTGTCATCAACCACACAGCTCTTGCCGATGACCGAGTTGTTAACCCGGCTCATGGGTCCAATGACGCTGCCCCAGTCAACCGAGGTCTTTCCGGTGAGGGTGGTGAGCGGGAGAATCTCCACATCGTTGGCAAGCACAACGTCCGGGCCGATCCAGGCGCTGGTAGGCTCGGTGATGGTAACGCCGTTGAGCATATGGCGGGTGTTGATGCGCCGCTGCGCCTCGGCCGTGGTTTGCGCTAACTGGACGCGGTCGTTGATGCCGGCAAGCTCGCGCGCATCCTCTGCGCAAAAAGCGTTGACGGTGTTGCCGGCACTCAGGGTCAGGGCGGCAACATCGGTAAGGTAGAACTCGCCCTGCCTGTTGTTGTTCTTGAGCTCCCCGAGCATCTTGAACAGATTCGCCGTATCAAAACAGTACACTCCTGAGTTGACTTCTGCGGTCTCAAGCTCCTCGTCAGAGGCATCCTTGTGCTCCACGATTCGCAAAAAGGCACCCTGGGCATTGCGAATGACGCGCCCATAACCGGTGGGGTCATCAAGGCACATCGTCAGTACCGAGACGGCAGCAGCCGCCCGAAGATGCTCGTCCACCAGGCTCCGGATGGTTTCACTCCTCAGAAGGGGAGTGTCGCCCGAGAGCACCACCAGGGTCTCAACGCCTGCTGCCTCAAGCGATGAGCGGGCAATCTGGAGCGCATGCCCCGTGCCGAGTTGCTCATCCTGGATGACAATCGTGGTATCAGCCGCCAGAGGCACCGTGGTTCCTCGACCGTGTCCTAAAACGGTAAAAACCTCATCGGCACCTGCCTGTCGGGCAGCATCGATGACCCATCTGAGCAACGGTTTGCCGAGGATTTCATGCGCGACTTTAGGTTTTTCTGATTTCATTCGTGTTCCGGCGCCAGCTGCCAGAACCAAGGTAGAAAAGCCCATGGGCTTCCTTTCGATGAAAATATCATTGCCCGTTGATTGTAACACAATAGTTTTCTTTTCTTGCGTTTTCTTGTGAGCGTAAAAGAGTTCTATAGGTATAATTGCTTTGTGAGGGATGGTCTTTCGGTAAACCACAGAAAGACCTGCCTGAAAGGCTTCAAAAAGACGACTAAACGGAGCAGAGTGAGCCACCATGAACAATGGGGAGAAGTGATCCAATGAAATTGCCGCTTGTTATGCCATCAGATGGTGACGAAGACAATGCCCATATACCACCGGTGCAATCCGATCAAAACACCTGCGTAGATTTTCTCGAATATGATGAGACGCCCGAGAAAAAGCGCTCATTGCTGTGGCTCTGGATTACTCTTGGTGTGCTTTTTGGCCTGATACTGGCCGCTTATATCGGCGGCGCGCTCTTTTTTCAGACACACTTCATGTTCAATGCTACGGTAAACGGTATTCCCGTTACCTTTAAAACTGCTGACGAGGTCAATGCCTCTCTCGCCACGGAGATAGGAAATTACACGCTGGATATTGATGCCCGTCAACAACAACATGCCACTATCATCGGTAGTCAGATAAACCTGAACTACGAGGACAACGGGCGTCTGGCTCAAGATCTTGCAGATCAACAGACCTGGCTCTGGCCGCTTTCCCTCATTCCTGAGAACACCAGAAACATACAGCAGGTGAGCGTTAAGTTTGATCAGAAAAAACTAGAGGACAAGCTCGCTACCTTTGCTTTTATGGACAAAGACAAGATGAAGCCTACCGTTGATGCCTCGCTCGAATTTGAGGGCAATGCCTATGTCATCTCTGCGGGAGATCCGGGTACGATGTTTGATGTTGAGAAAACAATCCGGGAGATTGCCGATGCCATCTCTGCGGGAGAGACTCGCTTTGACCTTGAAGAACAGGGGGTATATACCCCGCAAAAGGTAACGGCGGACGACCCCACTCTGGTGGCCGACCGCGACCGATTTAACAAATACGTGCCTTTTAAGATCACCTATATCATTGGCGACAAAACTGAGGTATTGGACGGGCACACCACCATCAACTGGGTGGACACCGCAGGCGAGGGCCCCTATGTCCTCAACAACGATGCCGTGATGGCCTACGTTAAGGATTTTGCCAATCGCTATGACACGCTGGAATCAACGCGCACTATCGTCAATGGCTTTGGTGAGGAAAAGCAGGTCACCGGCGGCACGTTTGGCTGGATGCTCGATCAGGATACTGAGTTCTGGGAGATTCTCAGTGCGGCAGAGCAGCATCGGGGAGACGTGAGACAGCCCTATTGGATCAGCGAGGGAATCTCTTTTGGAGACAACGACTGGGGCAAGACTTACCTTGAGGTGGATATGACCCAGCAGTACATGTGGTACTTTGTTGACGGCGTGTGCGTTTTGGAGACCGATGTCATCACCGGAAACCCCAACACGGGGTATGGTACGCCGCAGGGTGTTTGGTCGGTATTCATTCACCAGATGAACGTGATGGCGCGCGGTGACAGACTTCCCGACGGCACCTATGAGTGGGAGGTGCCCGTGACCTACTGGATGCAGTTCACCTATACGGGTTGCGGCTTTCATGATGCCTACTGGCAACCTTCGTTCGGTGGCAGCTACTATCTCTGGCGAGGCTCACACGGTTGCATCAACATGCCTCCGTACCTGGCAGCAGACCTCTACGATATCGTAGACATAGGCGTCCCGGTTATCACCCATTACTGATCAGGTTCCCGGGCAAAAGGGGACACGACAAAAGGGGACGTACCTTGTGTCTTGTAGGACAAAAGGGGACGTACCTTGTGTCTTGTAGACCCGTACGACAAAAGGGGACGTACCTTGTGTCTTGTAGACCCGTACTATACCCCGTCACGCTCTATCCACTCCAAGTATCCTGAAAAAAATATTTTGTTTATTCCAGTTTAGATTTGGTTTAGATCTGTTTAAGTTTCCGTTTAGACTGACCTGCTAGAGTATAAGAAACAATAGGAGAACGGGATCACTGTTAACTGAAGTAGTAATCATCATCCTGTATTCTCCTCCTCTTGAGAGAAACGGTAGGGAGAAGCGAAGATGCCTCGAGTAAGTCGTCAAAAAAGTAGTACTGGAATCTTTCACCTTGTCGCCAGAGGGATTGGCCGGGGGATGATCTTCGAACAGGAAGAGGACTACGTGCAGTTCCTCGATTTTTTGCAAGAGACTAAAAGCCGCTCGGAGTGTACCTTGTATGCGTACTGCCTTCTTGGAAATCATGTTCATTTGCTTATTAAGGAAGGCTCCGAGTCTATTTCGCTTGTGTTCAAGCGTCTAGGGACCAGCTATGCACAGTGGTTCAATCGCAAGTACGAACGCAGCGGCCACCTCTTCCAAAATAGATTCAGAAGCTATCCTGTGGAAGACGATGCCTATTTTCTTACGGTACTGCTATATCTCTACCATAATCCACTCAAGGCGAGAATCAGCCTCAGCGCGGTCGATTACAAGTGGAGCAGCAGGAGGTTTTTGGGCAAGCTTGATGGGCTGATCGACGAGAAAGCGTTGCTTGAGATTGTATCTCTCCAAACGATTGTCGAAAGTGAAGCTAGGTCTGTGTGTCAAGATGTGCTCGACGAACCCAGAATCGGAAGGCGTGCTGCCTATTCAGACAAAACCGTTTCAGAGAAACTAAGCAGTATTTGCAATGTAAATAACTCGACAGAGTTCCAAAATCTACCGCGTGAAGAGCAGGTGAGAGCTGTGGCGGTGCTCAGGACAGAGAGAGTCCCAATTCGTCAGATTGCACGGCTAACGGGCCTCAGCAGGGGAGTTATTGAATATTGGGGGAAGAAGTGATGCAGACACAAGGTACGTCCCCTTTTGTCTTCCTTGTGTCTTACAAGACACAAGGTACGTCCCCTTTTGTCAGCAAGACACAAGGTACGTCCCCTTGTGTCAGTAAGACACAAGGTACGTCCCCTTTTGTCATAAAAAAAGCGCGGGACCGGCAGGTCCCGCGCTTTGAAGGTGCGTTATGCGCAGGGGTACGTTTATTTGACCTCTACGAGTTCAACCTCAAACTTCAAGGTTGAGTTGGCAGGAATGCTGCCATGATCCACATCGCCATACCCAAGCGCGGGAGGAATCGTCAGCGTGCGTTTGCCGCCGACTTTCATGCCCACGACTCCGGCATCCCAACCCCTGATGACCTGTTGCGTGCCAAGGGTGAACTCAAAGGGGTTATCCCCTTCGATGTTCTTATCAAAGACGGTGCCATCTTCAAGGGTTCCAATGTAGTGCATATAAGCAGTACTTCCGGAGACCGCTTCGTCACCGTCGCCCACGACGTCGTCGACGATTATCAGGCCTTCTGCACGGGCTGCGGCAACAGCCTCAGGAGAGCTGCTGTCAGAAGCAGGATTTGCCGTTGAATTGGTGTCCGACTCAGCAAGATTCATGTCCACGTTGTAAGGCACGTTAGCGGGCATCTCATTGATAACGATGTCAGCGTTGTCGACGAGCTCTTTAACCCAATCCTGGAAGGCAGTTCCCTTGTTGCTGTTTGACCACAGCTCTTTGAACTGCGCAAGGGCGCTCTCCGGGATGCTCTTGAGGTCGACATCATCGGGAGAAACCGTCACGGGCGCAGGAGTCGCATCGGGATCTGCGTCCGGAGCATTTGCAGCAGCTACTTCAACAGCGGCCTCATAAGCCGGCAGGGTATAATCCTCAACAGCGGTGGGGTTTTGTGCGATAAAGGAGACAAGCTCAACGTCAGTGGGCTCTAACTCATAGGCATCGTAGAGCATGGTGACCAGGTCATTTCTCTTGAGTTTGTCACGAAAAGCCTGCTCGTCCTTGTAGCCATAGGACTTGAGGATCTCAAGCCAGGCGGCATCGTCATCTTCTGCGCCTACCGTTGTGCGTGTCTGAG
>JAISPK010000035.1 GCA_031274985.1 Coriobacteriales bacterium
TCGATACTACCGCTGGCCTCCGCCAATTCGGTGGCCCGGCGCGAGGCAAACGTCAGACTGGTTCCTGCGATTGAGGCGTTGTTCTCCCAAAACGGTTTAAGCAAAGAGGACCTGAGCTGCGTTGTCTGCGGTAGAGGTCCCGGCTCATTTACCGGCGTGCGCATTGCTGTAGCAACGGCAAAGGGTATTGCTGCGGGGCTCGGTGTTCCCCTGTTTGGAGTCGCTACACCGGATGCCCTGGCCTGGCAAGCGTGGGAACAAGGCATCAGAGGCAACGTGGCAGTGCTGTCTGACGCCATGAGAGGCGAGATCTATCCCGCTCAATACATCCTGGACGAACAGGGGGCGCAGCGTAAAGACCCGCTGACGGTTATCAAGGCGGAGGCTCTGGCAGAAAAGTGGTCAGACGCCCGCGCTCAATCCGAACAACCGCTCACCCTCATGGGTGACGCGCTTTACAAGCACGGGGAGCTCTTTGCGTCTTTTACCTGGCTCGACGAGACCTTTTGGTACCCTCAGGGAACCGGGCTTCTCAAGGCTTTTGAGGCCCTGCCAGAAACGGCCAAAGAAAGCGGGAGCATCGCGACGCTCCTGCCCCTGTATGTCAGGCTTTCTGACGCGGAAGAAAACGAACGCAGGCGGCTCGCTGCCGGCGGCGAGATTGCTCAAGGAGCGCTCACCGCTCTTCCTGCGTCCGGGGTTGCCTGGCCGCTCCAAGCCGGGCAGTTGAGCTTTAGGCCGGCTGCTCTGAGCGACTTTACCAAAATGTTTGAGCTTGAGCAGCGCATCAGCGCGTTTAAGGATGAGTTTGGCAAGCCAAACCACAGCTGGTGGGTCTGCTACGAGGCAGATACTCTGGTTGGCTACGGGGGCGGCGGGCTCATTGACAGTCAGATGCATGTCCATGACCTGGTGGTGAACAGATCGTATCGCAGGCGTGGCGTTGCTCGAAAACTCCTCGGCCTCTTAGCGCAGGATGCCATGGACTGGGGAGCCGTGGAGCTCACGCTTGAGGTGAGGGTGAGCAACGATGCGGCGCAAGCGCTCTACAAGAAGTGCGGCCTTCAGACGGTGGGAAGCCGCAAGGCGTACTTCGCGCCCCGTCAGTCCGGCGAGCCCCGGGAGGACGCGCTCATCATGACGGGAGCAGTAGAGGGCGCCTGTGTCGAAATCGGGACGAACCGAAACACCCTCGAAGCACCTGCTGAACCACCTCTCAAAACACCTCTCGAAGCACCTGCTGAAGCACCACTCGAAGCACCTGCTGCGGGAGCTTCTCATGACCTAGAAACGCCCCATCCGCTCATTCTCGCCCTGGAAAGCTCCTGCGATGAAACCGCGGCAGCTCTCGTGGACGGAAGCGGGCGCCTGCTCAGCAATGTGGTGGCGAGCCAAACAGATTTTCACGCCCGCTTTGGCGGGGTTGTGCCGGAGATTGCTTCGCGCAAGCACACGGAAGCAATCTATCCTACGGTCATGGAGGCTATGGGCACGTGCAGTTGGCAGGATCTGGATGCCATCGCGGTGACCTATGCTCCCGGGCTGGTGGGCGCGCTGGTGGTAGGGCTGGCGTTTGCCAAGGGGCTCAGCTGGGCCACGGGTGTTTCCCTCATTAAAGTCGATCACCTTGAGGGGCATATTTATGCCAACCGGTTTGCAAAGGCTCAAGATTCCTATTATCTGGATTCGGAAAAACTGCGCCCGCCCTTTGTAATTGCGCTGCTCTCCGGTGGCAACACGATGTTGGTATACGTGCGCAACTGGGGAGAGTACGAGGTACTGGGCCAAACGCTTGACGACGCGGTAGGCGAGGCCTACGATAAAGTGGCTAAGGCGCTGGGGCTGGGCTACCCCGGCGGTCCAATCATCGCGCGCCTCGCGTCAGAAGGAAACCCGCAGGCGATTGCCTTTCCCCGGGCTTTGCTGCATTCAGGCGACTACCGGTTTTCGCTTTCGGGGCTTAAAACCGCGGTGCTTACGGCAATCCGCGAGCAGACTGCCGCCGGAACGCTGAATCTTGCAGATATGGCTGCATCTTTTGAGCAGGCGGTCATAGAAGTGCAGGTTGCCAAAGCGCTCAAGGCCTGCAATAACCTCAAGGTAAAGACCTTTTGCATCGGCGGCGGTGTGGCCGCAAACAAAGCCCTGCGGAAAGCCTATAAGGCAGCCCTGGAGCCCGAGGGTATCGAGGTTCTGTTTCCGCCGGAGCTTGCCTGCACGGACAATGCCGCTATGATAGCCGCCGTTGCGCTCGATAGATATTCTCTGGAGAAGTTTGCCTGCCTGAGTGATGACGCCGCTGCGCAGAGCCACCTCGAACAAGCGTATTGATAAACGAAGCGCTAGTAGCGTATTTTGAAATGCGTCCGGCGCGCCCTCTTTTGAGTTGAACGCACGTTAGCAAAGAGGCCGATAATGCAAGCCAACTGCACAATGGCAATGGCTACTAAGATCGGCGTCCAGGAAATACTGGAGTTGTGCAGCGAACTATCCAGATACTGGGACAGTATCAGCAAAGAGGTGCTCACAACGCCAAGGACGATATTGGCCACTCCCATTGCAAGTGCAGCAGTACTCAGCGTAGCGGTTGAACTGGCAATGAGCGAAGTATCAGACATGCGCTGCCTGAGAGAGACAAGAGCGGAGACGCACATAATCAGAGAGAGAAAAACCAGGCCTGCGTTTACCGCGATGAGATTGCCCTTGTCGTCTATCATCATCGAAGCCTGAGGAATCTCCTGTTGCTCAATGAGCTGCTCCTCCGTGATTGTGGAGGTGCGGGGAGTCGGAGGTACGGGGATAGTCACGGCTTCACCGGTCCAACTCTCAGGAGCAGGCTCCATTGCGGTGGCACTGGGGGCAACCGTTTTCTCAGTGGCGGGTGGAGCCCCCACGCCAAAAAGCGGCTTGTCGTCGCCGCCGGGCAGATTGATGAGCTCAAGGGTGACAACAAACGTCTCTATCTTTAAGGCTGAGAGCTCTCCCGCGGTGAGACGAGAATCAATGTAGGCGCTTCCGGTTGAGAGAAAGAGGGAGAGTTCAAACGAGCGCGTGAGTGCGTGAGGCTCATCTCCCAGGTCTGCGTTCCAGGAGAGCGTGTCGGTATCGGCAAGAAGGAGGGTGTTGTTGGCAAAGCTGAATCCATCAGGCAGGTCTCCAACAACGGCAATGGGGAGGGCGAATTGCTGAGGGCTGTAGGGGAGGCCGCATACTTCGAGGAGCTTATTGATCTTGTTGACGAGAGCGAGAACCTTGTTGAGAGGGTCGCTCTCCCTGAAGCTTGCGAGGAGCTTGTCCTCTCCAATGGTTGTGCTGTCGGTGCATATAACGCTGGCTCCATCGGCCTGGCGAAGGGCGATGCGCAGATCTTCGAGCGCTTTACCAAGATCGATAAGCGCAAGTAATTTTTCTTGGGCAGAAGGGGCGGGCTTGTTTGGGTTGCCCGGGTTGGTTGGATCGGTAGTGTCCGGATTAGTTGGATCGGTAGTGCCCGGGTCACCCGGATTACCGGTATTGCCTGAATTGCCCGGATTGCCCGGAGTACCTGAGTTGCCCGGGTTGCCGGGACCGTCCGGGCCACCCGGATTACCGGAATTATCCGGATTTCCCGGATTGCCTTGATCGGCCGGGTTGATTGACTGAGCTTGCAGTGTTTGTTCGGAGGTCAGCCCCTCAGAAGACAGCTCATCGGCGATGATTTGCGGAGCAATAGCAAAAAACATGCTCGTTGCGAGCATGAGTGCTAAAAATCCTGAAATAATCTTCTTCACCGTCAGTCCCCTTGACGAAGGTCCCCATATCAATTAACTGCAATACCTAAAGCCACGGATATGTTAGCATATCAAGTAGCACAATGCTAGCGAAAAAGTAAAATCAAATTGAGACTCGGGCATTTCTACAAGCAATTCTTTGCTGAGCGCGATAAAAGGGCCAAAAATGGAGGATGTATGAACACAATAATTGCTGACACAACCGAGCAGGGGCTTGCTGGAACAAACAAGCGCCCTGAGAGCATGCAGCGCATCAATACCGCCGAGCTGGCCGAGGCGTTTATTGCTGAGCAGGTCAAAGCCGTGCAGGCTCAAGTCAAAGACAAAAAGGTGCTGCTCGCTCTGTCGGGCGGCGTTGACTCCAGTGTGGTTGCGGCCTTGCTGATTAGGGCTATTGGCGAGCAACTGGTTTGCGTGCACGTTAATCATGGCCTATTGCGCAAGGGTGAGCCGGAGCAGGTCGTCAGGATCTTTCGTGAGGAGCTCGGAGCTAATCTCGTTTACGTTGATGCCATCGATCGTTTCCTGGACAAACTTGCCGGTGTGGCTGAACCTGAGACAAAGCGCAAGATCATCGGCGAGGAGTTCATCCGCGTTTTTGAGGAGGAGGCTCGCAAGCTGGACGGCATCGAGTTTCTGGCGCAGGGTACCATCTATCCCGACATTTTGGAGAGCGGTCCGGTTAAGGCGCACCACAACGTGGGAGGGCTTCCCGAGGACATGGACTTTGAGCTGGTAGAGCCGGTGAAGCTGCTCTTTAAGGACGAGGTTCGTGTTGTGGGGCGCGCACTGGGACTGCCCGAGAATATGGTAGAGCGCCAACCCTTCCCCGGGCCGGGTCTTGGAGTGCGTTGTCTCGGAGCAATCACGCGCGAGAGGCTGGAATGTGTGCGTGAGTCTGACGCGATTTTGCGCGAGGAGTTTGAGCGTGCCGGGCTTGCCGGCAAGGTGTGGCAATACTTTACCGCTGTTCCGGACTTCAAGTCGGTAGGCGTGCGCAACGACCTACGAAGTTTTGAGTATCCCGTGATAATCCGCGCCATTAACACTATCGATGCCATGAACGCCACAATTGAGCGACTCGACTACGAGTTGCTGGAACTCATCACCGAGCGCATCACCTCAGAAGTGCCTCATGTGAATCGCGTTCTCTACGATCTTACGCCCAAGCCTACGGGTACGATTGAGTGGGAGTAGTTGCAATTCCAGCTAAGGTGCTGGTAGATGGGCTAGTGGCGGTTGCGTTGATAGCAATTTGATAGCAGAATTTCTGTTCGGTGCGGCTTGGCTGTTGTATCTAGCGGCTTGCTAGACCCCTTTCGATACGTTAGCGACCTGAGTCGCGTGTAACCGCTTCACTCTTAGTGCAATAATCGTTCTCATGTTTACGACTATAACTGCTTTTCAATATCAGCTTTCTTTTTTGGATTTAACGAGTAGCTGCGTTTGCCACGATCCTTTTTCACAATAACCAACCCTTGGTACTCAAGAGGTACGATTGCGCCATCTAAATCAGAAATATCTTGGCAAAAGTGGTTCTTTAGTGTTTCATACGAGACTTTCTTCTTGCCCCAATACTCACGGGTATAAAACACTTGAAGCAGCCGTCTTGATTCTTGGCTAAATGACTTGTTTCGAGCAAAAGAAGTTTCAGCATTTTCAAGTGAATCGAGAATAGTTTCATAAGAATCGATTCCGAAATAATGTCCATGTGTTTGGCGAATCATTGCTACATTTGAGGAGCCAATCAAAACAACTTCAAAACCTTCTTCTTGTTTGTATTCCTTTTCTCTCTTCACATAA
>JAISPK010000127.1 GCA_031274985.1 Coriobacteriales bacterium
TATCGGAGGTTCTTTTGCCGATCAGTGGAAAGACTTCTATACGATTCCTCAGGGCGCCAGCCCTACTGCCGGGGTTGTCCCGGCCCTGCAGCAGCATCAGAATCTGGGCCGCGGCTCTAACGTCAAAGGTTCTGAGAATATCATTACCAACGGTTCTACCATCGTGGTGCCCGAGGGCTTTGGCCTGGTGACCCTGGAAAACGGCGCACTCACCGGCTTTGTCGCACAGCCCGGTGGTTATACCTTTACTTCTACCGACATCAATGCCCAGTCGTTTTTCAGCGGTGGCGGGCTCATTGAGGCGGTTATCAAGCAGAGTTGGGAGCGCTTCAAGTTCGGCGGCCAGCCGGGAAGTCAGCAGGCGGCTTTCTTTATCAACCTCAAAGAGATTCCCGACAACAAGTTTGGCACCCAGGCAGAGATCTACTGGGACGATGCCTATCTGCAAACTCAGGTAGGTGCCGTAACCCGGGGCTCCTATACCCTCAAGATCACCGACCCTATCACCTTTATCAGGAATTTTGTCCCGGTTGAGTTCTATACAGCCGGAACCACGCGCGCGTTTGATTTTGCCGACTTTGACAACAACGCGTCGGCGCAGCTGTTTACCGAGGTTGTTGCCTCGCTTTCGGCAGCCTTTAGCAAATATACCAACGATCCCGACAAGGGCAATCGTATTACACGCATCCAACAAGACGCGATTGGATTTGCTGCTTCGCTCAGCGAGGCGGTTGAGGAGGGCTATCGCTGGAGCAGCGACCGCGGTCTGGAAATCATCAAGGCCGCCTTGCTCGCCATTGAATACGACGAGGACACCAAGGCTCTGCTCTCCGACGTCCGCAAGGCCGATGCCCTCTCAGGAAGCCGCGGCAACGCCTTCCTGCAGCAGTCGGTTGCGCGCGGCATGGAAGCCGCCGGCTCTAACCCCAATGGCGGCGGAGCCATCGGCATGGGCTTCATGGGCATGGGAATGAACGCTGCCGGTGGTATGGCCCAGGGTCTCCAGCAGTCACCCGACGCACAGGCAGGTATGCCTCCTGCGCCCACGGGCGCACCTGCGCAGGGAGTTCCCGCTCCTGTTGCTGCTCCTGCTCCGGCTGCTCCCGCAGCGCCGACCGGCGAGCCGGTAGCGGCTTCGGCACCTGCTCCGGAAGCTGTAGCTGCTCCGGCAGCGGCAGATCCCTATGCAGAGCTCACCAAGCTCAAGGGCCTGCTGGACAGCGGCGTTATCACCCAGGAAGATTTTGATAAGAAAAAAACCGAGCTCTTAGGACTCTAATATGAACGGTGACACAATGAACAGGGCTCTCCCTCCTCAGGGGGAGCCCGTGGGGGCAATTCCTCCTCAGGGAGAGCCCGTGGGGGCAATCCCTCCTCAGGGAGAGCCCGTGGGGGCAATTCCTCCGCCTCCCCCCAGCGGAGTTCCGACTGTGCCCGGCAGCACTCCGCCGCCGCAGTCCACGCCTGTCACGGCCGCTCCTCCGCCCCCCGGCGGAGCACCGGTCGCACCTGCTGCAGCAACCCCGCCGCCCCCCAGCGGAGCACCGGTCGCACCTGCTGCAGCAACTCCGCCGCCCGCCGGTCAGCCGGTCATCCGCCAAAACCCGGGCAGCAAAGACGGCATGACCAAATGCCCGTCCTGCGGCTCATCCGACATCCAACTCGATGTAAAGACCGGCCTGTTGCACTGCAATTATTGTCACCGGGAGTTTGCAGGGCTTGCGGACACCATCGACTACGACATCGCTACGCTTACGGGCATTAATATGGGTGCCGGCGCCACCGATATCGTCTTTGACGCGTCGGACGCCATCACGCTCAAGTGCACCGCTTGTGGTGCTGAGGTGGTCGTCGATACCAACGAGGCCCCCCAGGCCCGTTGCCACTGGTGTCGCAACATGCTCAGCCTCAACCAACAGGTTCCCAACGGCGCGGTGCCTGACGCAGTCATGCCCTTTCGCATTGCCAAAGACCAGGCGCGCACGCTCATCGAGCAGTTCGTGGGCAAGCGGCGTTTCTTTGCTCACCCCCGGTTCAAGGCGGAGTTTACCACCGAGAACATTATGGGAGTGTATCTTCCCTATATGGTCATTGACGTCAATGCCCACGCAGAATTATGGGGAGAGGGCGAGCACGAAACGCGGCGCTACACCGTAAAATCGGGCGATACCGAAGAAACGCGCTACGACGCGGATGCCTATCAGGTAGGGCGCGTCTTTGACCTCTATATTGACGATTTAACGGTTGAGGCCTCAAGCGACAAGCTCGAGCAGACCACCTCGGTCAACAGCAATAATGTCATCAATGCTATCCTGCCATACCCGCTCAAGGAAACCCTGCAATTCAACGCAAATTACCTGCGCGGCTTTACCTCGGAAAAACGCAGCGTAAGTCGCGACCAGCTCGTTGCTTTGGTCGGAGCCCAGGTGGGCGACATCGCCCGTTACCATGCCTGGGAGCAGGCCACCTTCTACGACCGCGGCATCAGGTGGGACTCCGAGAATGTCTCGGTTAAGGGCGAGCTCTGGAAAACGGTATACCTGCCGGTTTGGCTCTATTCCTATTTTGAGCAAAAGTCTAACGGCAGCAAGTTCTTGCATTACGTTGCCGTAAACGCCTGCTCCGGCAAAACCATGGGCTCCGTGCCAATACACAAGCCCAAGCTTCTTGCCGTTTCGGCATTAGTAGAGCTCGCTGGTATCGTGCTTGGTCTGCTTATTGCCATACCCTTCTTACTGAGTTAGAAAGGAGTGCCCATGGATATCCTGAACCTTATTCTTTCCTATACTCCTGTGGCTCTCGCAGAAAGTGACGATGGTTCCGGCACTGCGTTAATAGCCTTGCTGGTGCTTATGCTCTCCGGATTTGTTTTCTATGGTGTTATGTATACGCGCTATCGCAATGCGGATAAACGGCATTTTCACGAGCGCGAGACCTCGGCAAGCATTGCCAACCTCCAGAGCGCCGACACCTTCATTAAAGCCAGAAAGGGGCTCTCCAACGCTAAGATGCACAACGCCAATCACACGCGTGTTGACGGAGCCCTCAACAAGGGCGCAGGCGGCATCAAACTTGATTTACCACCAAAGAAGTAGTAGCTTGTGTCATCCTGGGCTTTGCTCAGGATGACACAAAAGATAGTCAGCTAGTGTTTTTGAAAGTAGAAAGTGGCCTATGAAAACTAAGGCAGTGCTCTCCGTATTGGGCAAAGACCGCAAAGGTGTTGTGGCTACCGTGTCCACCACGCTCTATGAGTGCGGCGTAAATATTGACGATATTGCGCAAACGATCCTCGATGACATCTTCTCGATGACCATGTCAGTAACCATAGATGAGGATGCCTGCAGCTTTAACACACTGCAAGAGCGCTTGATTGCCAACGGCAAAGAGCTGGGCATGCAGGTTGTTTTGCAGCGCTCCGACGTGTTTGACTTTATGTACAACATCTAGCCAGAGGCTCGCTGGTCCGCTTGCTCATGGATACAACTAACGACATTGCCTTTATGCAGTTGGCGCTGGAACAGGCCCGCGCTGCTGCGGCATTGGGCGAAGTGCCGGTAGGCGCTGTGGTTGTGGCGGACGGTGAGGTTGTTGCGTGCGCCCACAATCGTCGTGAGGTCGATCTGGATCCTGCCGCCCATGCCGAATTCCTGGCGCTCTCCAAGGCTGCGGAGGTGCTGGGGCGCTGGCGCCTCAGCGATTGCACGGTGTACGTGACGCTGGAGCCCTGCCTGATGTGTGCCGGGCTTATGTTGCAGGCGCGCATTGCCCGTTGCGTCTTTGGCGCGTCGGATCCCAAGGCAGGCGCGCTCGGCACGCTCTACAGCGTACATGAGGACAGCCGCCTCAACCACTCGTTTATTGTTGAGCCGGGTGTATGTGCCAAAGAAAGTGCTCAACTATTAAGCAGTTTCTTTGCGCAGCTGAGAGCCGGCTAAGACAGAGGCAGCCATAAAGCGTCAGCCCTCTTTGCCAAAAGAGACCGGCTGCTTCAAAACTACCCGGAAGTCCTTCCACAAGAGCGAGGAAAAGAGTGACAGAACAATTCAGGAATAACGAAGTAAGCAAGGTAATCGCTCATGCTCCGGCTAAGATCAACCTTGTTTTGGAGATAGAGCCTCTCGAAGCAGAGGAGGAGAAACATCGCCTCAGCTCGGTGTTCTGCACCACCACACTGGCCGACACCCTGATCTTTGATTTTACCAGCGGCAAAGAGCCTTTCAATGCTCAGGTAACGTTTGAGAGCGTTGACTTTGATGTGTCCTACATCAAAAAACACAACAATACCCTCACAAAAACTGTTGAGGAGTTCAAGCGGGTCTACGGATTTCGCTTTCTTCCGCCAGGCACTCTGTCGGTGCAGCTTTTCAAATCGATTCCCGCTCAGGCAGGCCTCGGCGGCGGATCATCTGATGCCGCGGCCATGTTGCGGATGCTCTGCTGGCTGGCCCAGGTAGATCCACTCAGCGAAAAAAGCCTTTTGGTTGCGCAAGCAGTGGGAGCCGACGTGCCGTTCTTTTTGTACGCACCAAAAGGGGGTCTTTGCGCCCACATGCGAGGATACGGAGACGAACTGGTAGAAGCACTCCCAAAGCCAAAACTCCATTTGACGCTGGTTAAACCCAAGAGAGGTGTCTCTACCAAGAAAGCCTATGCTGCTTTTGATGCCCGCCTTGAGAAGGGGAGGGGCTCTGTGCCCTCGAGCAAGAAGGCTCAACCGGTGTCCGATTCTGCCTTGAGCGAGCCGGGTAAACCGGTTTCAACGACAGGGGACACCAGCCCCGTCCCTTTGTCTCGAGCCGCTGCAAAACTTGCTGCCGCTCTGGTTGTTGGAGAAGGGCTGGACGAGATTGCCGCTCTTTGCTCTAACAATCTGGAGTCTGCTGCCATAGATATCCTGCCCCAGGTAGCTGCTCTAAAAAAAGAGCTCTGCGCTTTTCCGGGGGTTGTCGGGGCAACCATGTCGGGTTCGGGATCAGCGGTTTTTGCCATCTGCTCCAGCGCCGAGGAATCACAGGCCTGCATGAGACACTTTGCCAACAAGGGACTCTGGTCAGTGGCCATTCAAACCTAGCAGGCAAACAGCTTGACGTGCGGTTTAACAGCGTTATCTCGTTGAGTCCAATAAGTTGTTTGGCTGCAACTGCCTCAAAAAGTCTTTCAAAAAATTTTGACGTATTTTTGCAAAAAGATTGATTATTGTGTGAAGAAAGAGGGGTACTTGTCGTCTATAATAGGTACGCCCGGTGGCGTGTACGCGAGATTTGTCGTTGACCACAACGATGTTTTCAAGTACTATTCATAAGCTGCACGCAGGAGGGCCTGTGTGCGTAAGCACGCAACTTGACAAGCGTAAAGAGTTACTTTGTAGTACCACACGCCGGATAATCGGATATGTGGGGGTGTGCCCGAGTGGCTAAAGGGGATGGGCTGTAAACCCATTGGCTATGCCTACCGTGGTTCGAATCCACGCGCCCCCACCATGTATCTTTTATTTCGCATTACCGAGCGCCCACATAGCTCAGACGGTAGAGCACTTCCTTGGTAAGGAAGAGGCCACCGGTTCAAGTCCGGTTGTGGGCTCCAGGAATTAGGTTCCGTACATCGTCTTTGATGATGTTGAGCTACCAGGTTTGATATCTGGGGCCCCCAAAAATTGCTTATGCGCGAAGCGCATGTTTTTTGGGGAGAGGAGGAGCAACGAAGCGCGCGGAGTTTTAGTGTTTTTGGCTAAAACGAAGCTCAGCGGAGTTTGCGACGACGAGGCGGTGTAGCTCAGTTGGTCAGAGCACACGGTTCATACCCGTGGCGTCACTGGTTCAAATCCAGTCACCGCTACCA
>JAISPK010000130.1 GCA_031274985.1 Coriobacteriales bacterium
TCAGGACGACAGGAGCTATGCTCAAGACGACAAACGAAAGAAGGAAGGTATACCTTGAGTTATTCAGAAAAAGTAATGGATCACTTCTCTCATCCCCGAAACATGGGTGAGATCGAAAACCCCAGTGGGGTTGGCACCGTTGGCAATGCCCAGTGCGGCGACATAATGCGTGTCTATCTCGACATTGACGAGGAGGGCATCGTCCGTGATGTCAAATTCAAGACCTTTGGCTGCGCTGCTGCCGTGGCAACCTCCAGCATGGCAACCGAGCTGGTCAAGGGCAAGAGCATTGAAGACGCCCTCAAAGTAACCAACACGGCTGTCTGCGAAGCGCTTGACGGCCTGCCGCCGGTCAAAGTGCATTGCTCGCTGCTGGCCGAGGAAGCAATCCATGCCGCTCTGTGGGACTACGCCAAAAAGAACGGCATAGTGATCGAAGGTCTCGAGCAACCCAAAACCGACATCCACGACGACGAGGTTGCCGAAGAGGCCTACTGATGAGAGCAAGCAGCAAAGCACGCTACGCCCTCTACCTGATGATTGATGTTGCTCAGCATCAGGAACAACGCCCCGTGCCCCTCAGAGAAGTGTCAATTCGCCAGAATATCTCCCTCAAGTATCTTGAGCAGATCGCTTCACTTCTCAGTAAGGTGGGATACCTTGAGAGCATGAGGGGTGCGCAGGGAGGCTACCGTCTTGCACAGGATGCCGCAAGCATCAGCGCCGGAGACATCATGAGAGCTGCCGAGGGTGACTTTGTTTCGGTGGCCTGTCTCGATCAGGAAGCCGCGGTGTGCCCGCGCAATTCAAGCTGCTGCAGTATCTCCGCTTTTTGGCAGGGGCTTCACGAGACGATAGACACCTACACCGACAAAGTCTCCTTAGAAGAGCTGGCTTCACGCTGAGCGAGCCTTTAATCCTCACTGAAGGAGCTGGCTTCTCACGGGGCAGAATTGACGCAAGTCAAGACTGCCTCAGGCAGCGGCTTTTATAATGCCAAGGGAGGAGTAGAGAAAAGTGAATGGTGCCCTCGATACGATTCGAACGTACGACACCAGCTTTAGGAGAGCTGTGCTCTATCCCCTGAGCTACGAGGGCATGCGAGCATTCTAACACTTCTCCGCCCAACAGGAGAGGGGCTCCACAGTGGCATTTACCTGCCATCGTGTTGGCGGCAGTTTTAGTACAATGATTAAGATCACTTTATTGGAGGTCTTTTGAATGCACAGTTGAAGCGACGACTCTTTGTCGTCTCCGGCATTATCGTGGTGGTGGTGGTTATCGTCCTGGCAGTCACAGCCGGGACATCCGGCTATCAGAACCTCACCGTTGCCCAGGCGCTCAAACCGGAGCACTATAATACCCGCGTTCAGGTATCCGGACAGGTGGTGACGGATTCATATTCCGTTGAAGCGGGCACGCTCAGCTTTGCCATCTTCGACCCCAATTCCAACTCTCAAGAACAACTCCTGGTGGTGTACAAAGGCGGTGTCTCGGCCACGTTTGGCAATCAGGTCACTGCTATCTGCACCGGCTACCTCAATGCTGAGGGCATTTTGGAGTGCTCGGATCTCGTTACCAAATGCCCTTCAAAATATGAGACCGCAACTGATGCGCTGACGGTTTCACAGCTCCTGGGCTACAGCGCTTCTGCTCTTGAAGGTAAGCCGCTCAAGGTTACCGGTCGCACCAAGCCCGGCTCCTTAGGTTCGGTTGAAGACCGTGTGCGATTGGTGTTGCTCGACGAAGCCTCCGGCGCGGAGCTGCCGGTACTCTTTGCCGGAGCTCTTCCGGAGACGGTCAAAGATACTACGCTGCTTGTCATAACCGGCTCGCTTGACCAAAACGGCAGGTTCGAAGCTACCGACATAGCACTGCGGGAGGAGTGACCCATGTCAGCACTGGGAACCGTTAGTCTCACGATTGCCTTAGCTGCCACGCTAGTCTCCATAGTCTGTCTCTTTATAGCTACGCTCAAGACAAAGCCACCACAGGCTGGCGCTAGCCAAATCAAACTGGCTTCCCCTGCCGTCAGTAGGATGCAATTCATCGGGATTCTGTTTGTGTGGCTCAGCGCCCTTGCTCTCACTCTCTGCTGCATACTTTTGGTCATCGGCTTTCTCGGTGCGGATAATTCCCTCGAGTATGTGGTTAAATACCGCAGTAACTCGGCTTCAAACCTCGCTCTGCTCTATAAGATCTCAGGGCTTTGGGCCGGCCGCGCCGGTTCTCTCCTCTTTTGGGCCTGGCTCATCTCAGTCTTTAACGCGATAGTTGCGCTGAGGGCCTGGCTCCTTTCCAGACGCAAGGCCGCGCAACTCAACAACGACTCCCCCGCTGCACCTTCCGTGCTCAAGGCAAACAGCACAGCGCTCGATTCTGCGGCTCTCCTGGTGGCCCAGTTGGTGCTCCTAGTGTTTTTGGCCATTATCATGCTCGCTCAGGGTAACCAGCCCTTTGCGCCGCTCCCAGCCGAGTTTCTTGATGCCTCCGGCAATCTTACCGGTGCCGCAACTCTCTGGGGCCTCAACCCGCTCCTGGAGCATTGGGCCATGGCCATTCATCCGCCCACCCTCTTTGCCGGCTACGCCGGCATGACCATTCCCTTTGCCTACGCGATTGCCACGCTCGTTGTCAATGACCCTTCCAGGACCTGGGTAGAACGCTCAAGCCGCTACACCCTGGTATCCTGGCTCTTTTTGGGTATAGGCATCGGCCTGGGGGCCATTTGGGCTTATGTGGAGCTCAGCTTTGGCGGCTATTGGGGCTGGGACCCGGTAGAAAACGCCAGCTTGCTTCCCTGGGGCGCTGCAGTAGCACTGGTACACAGCATGACCAACTACCGCCAACGGGGCACCATGAAACGCTGGACCGTGATGCTCGCCTGCGTGACCTTTGCCTTTGTTATCATCGGCACCTTTATCACCCGCTCCGGCATTGTTGAAAGTGTGCATGCCTTTGAGTTCAACCTCATTGCCACCATTCTCTTTGGTTGTCTGATCTTTGTGCCGCTGATCTTGGGCGCCCTTGGATTGATAGTGCGGCGCGAGGCCTTTGTTGATGAGACCGATGCAATAAGCGAGGCCGAGAGCTTCATGAGTAAGGATGTGGCCTACTTCCTTAACAACGTTATCATGCTGCTTTGCATGGGAGCCCTCATTGTTATGACCCTCTGGCCCCTGATAACCGGTCTCACCCCTCTGGGCCGTATAACGCTCGGTGCGGCGGACTTTGCCCGATACGCACGCCCCTTGAGCATACTCTACTGTATTATCCTTGCCGTCTGCCCGCTGCTGGCCTGGAAAAAGACCAGCGCCGCGGACTTTCTGAGGAATGCCCGCATCCCGGGAATCGCTGCCGTAGTGGTTTTTGTGGCGCTCTGTGCTTACTTTGCAACCACCCTCCTGCCCTCCTATATGGCAACCATGGCCCAGGGCGGCGACGCCGCGCGTGATTTGCTCGCAGGCGGACCCTTTATTCTCTATGCCGCCCTCACTCTCATAGGTTTTTTGACGGCAAGTCTCCTTGCCTTTAACGCGCTGTTCCTCTTGATTCGGGCCCTTAGGAAGCGCAACTTGCGGGTGCAAACCCTCGGCGGTTTTGTCTCCCATATGGCTATAGGCGTGCTGCTTGTCGGCCTCATTGGATCCTCAATGTATTCCTATGCAAAAGAAGGTTCGCTCATCTCTGACTTCCAGGGCAGCAGCGATTATCACGGCATGGCGGTTAATCAGGCATCCGACAGCTTCACCATCAAGAATTACACCCTCAGATACGTTTCAACTGAGGCGGATGAATCCGATAACGGCGACGACATCCTCTATACCTTAACCCTTGCGGTTGAGAAAAACGGGGTCTCCGTTGGCCAGGTCTCACCTCAGGTGCTGGTGGTACAGTCTACCGGACAACAGTCTTCGCATCCTGCCGTACTCAGTTCGCCGCTGGAAGACCTTTTTGTGGTGTTCCAGGGCCTCGACGGCATGGGAAATTACGCACTGGATGTACGCATAAACCACCTCATCTGGTTTGTCTGGATAGGTTTTGCGCTTTTAATGCTCGGAACAACCGTGGCAGCCGTAGGCCGCAGAAAATAATCGGAGAGGCAAGCAGTTAAACGTGAGCGAACAGGCAACCATAGTAGCCACCGATCTGACCAAGGTCTTTGGTGCTCGTCGGGCCCTGGACAGGGTCGGTTTTGAGCTCCCCGCCGGCGCTTTTCTCTCAATCTTCGGCCCTAACGGGGCTGGCAAAACCACGCTTTTGCGTATCCTCTCGACCCTGGCCCGGCCCACCAGTGGAAATGCGCAGGTCCTCGGTTTTGACCTTAAGGAAAAGCCGGGTGATCTTCGTGCCCACATCGGCCTCATCTCACACAAGCCTCTCCTGTACCTTGACTTAAGCGCAGAGGAAAATCTTCTCCTGGCTGCACGCCTCTACGGTGTAGCGGATCCCTACGAGCGCGTGGGCGAGCTCCTGGCCACCGTTGAGCTCACCGCAAGGCGCCATGACGTGGTACGCACCTTCTCACGGGGTATGACTCAGCGCCTGGCAATTGCCCGCGCTCTGGTGCATGACCCTCAGCTGGTGTTTTTGGATGAACCTTATTCGGGACTCGATCCGCGTGCGGTACAGATTTTTGACGAACTGTTGCACAAGGTGCGACAGAAGAGCCAAGACGGCAAACCCCGCTCTTTTTGCATGGTCAGTCACGACATGGACAAGGGGCTCGCACTGGCCACTCACCTGCTCATCCTAGAGCGCGGCAAGGTGGTGCTCTTTGCTCGCAAAGAAGACGTCAACCCCGGCGAATTTGCCCGACTCTACCTCAACAGTGTAGGGATGGGGGTGGCCTGATGACCAATAAACCCCGAGTTTCTGCCTGGCAGCACTACCGCATCTTATTGGGCAAGGACCTCCGCCGCGAGTTCCGTACCCGCGAGATGCTCACCTCAATGGGCATTTACACGCTGCTGGTGTTGGTGATCTTTGGAACAGCCCTGGTGCAAGCCGCAGAAAAAGTGGATATCCTCCAGATGAGCGGCGGGCTCTTTTGGGCGCTCATCGTCTTTACCTCCCTGCTCGGGCTCAATCGCTCGTTTGCCTACGAAAAAGAGGACGGGGCCTTAGAGGGTGTTTTGCTGGTGCCGCTTGACCGCTCGGTGATCTTCTTGTCAAAACTCACTGCTAACCTGCTCTTTTTGCTGGTGATAGAGGTTATTGCTATCCCGCTCTTTTTTGTGTTCTTTTTGAGTGGCCTGCCCCTGCAACCTACCCTGCCCCTGGCACTGGGACCCCTGCTGGTAGGGACCATCGGCATCGCCGGCATCGGAACGTTGCTCGCAACCATCACCATCAATACGCGCGGCAAGGACGTTTTGTTAGCCCTGCTCTTTGTGCCGCTGATATTTCCCCTGCTGTATGCCTGCGTCTCAGCCACCACGCTTGCCATTTGCGCAAGCCCTGCCCTGTATGATATCTATCCCGCAGCTATGGCTTTGGCAATAGGTTACGATGTGGTGATGATACTGGTATCGTGGTTGCTCTATGATTTTGTTGTCAGTGCTTAGCAAAGAACAAGGAGTGGTGATGTATGGATTCACAGCCTAGCAGATTGAATGCGCTTGCTCTGCCGCTGGTGATCGTTGGCGGAGCGCTCGTTATCGTTGCTTTTATCTTGGTTTTTACGGTGACGCCCCTGGTTTCCGGCGAGGCAGCGACCAATGGTTTTTTGGAGATAAACGGCCAGTATATTACCAATAAGCTCCTGCTCTCGCAGAAGATCTTCTACTTTCATATGCCGGCTGCGGTGGTGAGTATGCTGGCGCTGCTTTTTACCGCAATCTATGGCGCGCTCTTTCTCAAAACCCGCAACAGCGCCTACGATTTGCGTGCCCGCACCGCCACGGAGATCTCGCTGGTTTTTGTTTTGATGACCATGGTCACCGGTCTTGCCTGGACCCGCTACGACTGGGGTGTCTGGTGGACCTGGGAGCCGCGGCTGACCACCTACTTTATTCTCATGCTCATGGTCTTTGGCTACTTTATCCTACGTACCGCAGTGAGCGACCCGGAGCGCCGGGCGGTCTATAGTTCGGTGTTCGGCATCATCGTGTTTATCAACGTGCCGATTTGTTTTATGGTCACCCGGTTGATTCCCTCCAGTGTGCATCCTGTTATCTTTCGCACCGACTCCGGTTTACCGCCCCTCATGCTCATACCGCTTCTCATAGGAGTGGCGGGCTTTGGCTGCATTGCCTTTGCGCTGTATCGCCAACGCTTGCGTACCCGTCAGATTGAACAACGCATTGAAACACTCAAGCTGCACTTAGACGAACTTAGTTTGGAAGGATAACTCATGGACCCCGTACAAACAGAGATATACTCAACCGTACTCACCGCTGCCCCCTATGTGATTGCGGCCTATGTGTTGCTGTGGGTGGTGTTGCTCGTCTTTATCGTTGTTGCCTTTCGCAATCTCACTAAGACCGAGAAGCAACTTGCTGCCCTCGAAGAAGCAGTCGAGCTGCTTGAGCGCAAGCAAGG
>JAISPK010000051.1 GCA_031274985.1 Coriobacteriales bacterium
CAACCGGAGGTGTAGGGATGACCAGAATACTTATCGTGGGTGGCGTTGCAGGTGGAGCTACCGCTGCTGCACGCCTGCGCAGGCTCGATGAACACGCAGAGATCGTGATTTTTGAGCGAGGGAGTGCGGTGTCTTTTGCCAATTGCGGGCTCCCCTATCATATTGGTGGGGTCATAGAAAAACGCGACAGCCTTCTGCTCCAGAGCAAAGAGGGCTTTTGGGCGCGGTACCGTGTTGAGGTGCGCCTGCATCAGGAAGTCACGGCTATCGACAGGGAGAATCACACCCTGCAGGTACACGACCTTGAAAACGATACCGTTTACGAAGACCACTACGATTTTCTGATTCTTGCACCGGGCGCCCGCCCCCGTCTCCCTGAGGCAGACCCGGAGGCAAAAGAGCTCATCCATAGCTTGCATACCCTTGAAGACATGGACGCGATCATTGCGGACATCGCCCGGCGCAACGCGCAAAAGGTGGCGGTCATGGGCGGTGGATACGTTGCTTTGGAAGCCGCAGAGAATCTGGTAAAGGCCGGCATCAGAACCTTGCTGGTGCAGCGCTCAGAAAAGCTGCTTCCGCCCTTTGATGCGGAGATGCTCGCTCCTCTGTATAACGAACTCGGCAGCAACGGCATCCCCCTGCTGCTGGATACGCCGATCACAAGAATCTCCCGTCAGGCCGAAGGCTTGCTCCTTACACAAAACAACGGAAAGCTCATCGACTGCGATTTGTTGATAGCAGCAATTGGCGTGTCGCCTGCCAGTGAACTCGCTCGCGCAGCGGGTCTTACGCTGGGAGAGCGCGGCGGTATCGTGGTTGACGAGCAGATGCGCACCTCTGATGCGGCTATCTTTGCTGTGGGAGACGCGGTAGAGGTGAGCGAGTATGTCACGCAAACGCCCGCTCAGATTGCTCTTGCCGGGCCTGCCAACAAGCAGGCGCGTGTTGCTGCTGATGCTATTTGCGGCCTCCCGTCCGCTTATGGGGGTACGCAGGGCTCGGCCATCATCAAGGTCTTCAAGCTCACCGCCGCTGCTACCGGCATCAATGAGAAAACCGCAAAAAGCAGGGGCCTCAACTATGACAAGGTCTATCTCTTTGCTTCAAACCATGCAGGATACTACCCACTTGCCGAGGACATGGTCATCAAGGTGTTGTTTGAAAAGCCGAGTGGGCGCATCCTCGGTGCTCAACTCATAGGCAAAGAGGGAACCGATAAGCGTGCTGACATCCTAGCCGTGGCCATCCGTGCGCGGATGACGGCAGCAGATCTTGTAAAGCTGGAGCTTTGCTACGCTCCGCCCTTCTCGTCTGCAAAAGACCCGGTGAATATGGTGGGCCTGATGATCTCAAATCTGCTCGAGGGCAGAGTCTCACAATTCCACTGGCATGAGGTAGAGGATCTGCCCCGGGACGGGAGTGTCCAATTAGTTGACGTTCGCACCTCCTGGGAATACGCAAGTGGCCATATTCAGGACTTTATCAACATACCCGTTGACGAGCTCCGCGCTCGTCTCGAAGAGCTGGACCCAACCAAGCCCGTCTACATCCATTGCCACAGCGGCCTGCGCTCCTATATAGCAGCACGCGTGCTTGCGCAGAAGGGCTTTACGGTTTCGCATCTCGCAGGCGGTATCCGCTTTTACCGACAGGCACGGGCAACTCATAATTAGCTGCAAATAAAGAGGCAGTCCCCGCAACCGGGAACTGCCTCTTTTTAGATTGCCGGCACTCTGTTGAGAATAACCCTCTCACAGGCCCTTGGTCAGTTCCATCGGCACCTCCTGAGCCAGCATCCCGCATTTGGGCGCAAGGTAGATCACCTTGGGACCGGTGCCTTTGTCTTGCAGGAGAGGGACGATCCTGCTTGCATTGTCTCCCTCGCTGAGATACTGCTCAATGGGATTGCCCGGCTCATCCATGTCGCCAAAGATGCGCGCATAGGCCATGCAGTGCTTGACGCAACTCGGCCTCTCTCCTTCTTGCAGGAGCTCCACACACATATTGCACTTAACCGCCAGGTTGGTGGCCTGATCGATACTGCGTGCAGAATAGGGACAGGCGGTCACACAGTAGTCGCAGCCCAGACAGGCATCGGGATCAATGAGCACCAGGCCATCTTCGCTCACGTAGCTCGCTCCCGTGGGGCATGCCTCAACACAGAGCGCGCGTTCGCAATGCATACAGCCGTGTGGAAGAAAGTACAGGCTCAGATCGTCCGGAAAGGTGCCGACCGGCCCTGCGGTCTCAACCTTGTTCCAGGCAATACCGGGGGGTACCGAGTGCTCCATCTTGCAGGCAACGATACAGGACATGCAGCCCACGCAACGCTTGAGATCGATCAGCATATTTGGCTTAGACATTATTCCACCTCCGTCTGGGGCGTCCACTCAAATACCTTTTGTGGATCGAGCCCTGCTGGCGGGCCGTCGGGTGATTTATAGACGTTTACAAAGAATCCGCGCAATATCGGAGTGCCGATCAAGGCGTCATAGCCGGTTGACACTTTGTTGTCTACCAGCACACTCAGGTTAGACTCAAACGCAGCGGAGAGCTTGGGCTCTGCTCCCTCTTCTACCTCAGGGAACCACCAGTCGTGCTCGGTGCACACCACGTTGGGCGCAACAGCAGGGGTGACCCAGGCCTTGAGTTTAATAACTCCCATCGATGATTTTACGCAGCACCAGTCGCCGTTGGCAATGCCGAGCCCTGCCGCCGTAGCGGTATTGATCTCGATTTTGGGCTCCGGCCAAATCTCGCGCATCGTGGGAAGCATCCGGTACTCAGTGTGGAAGTAGCCACCCACCCGTCGGGTAACGCACATAAAGGGGTACTCTTCTACCAGCCCGGCATTTGCAAGCGAATACAGCGGCTGCTCTCGATAATGCGGCAGAGGATCCTCGCCAAAGTTCATCTTGGCCCGCAGGTAGAGATCGGCCCTCTTTGCGGGAAGGTAGAACTCCGTCTCTTTGTAGAGGCCCGGAGCCTGTGGTGCAAGATGCAGCCACTCCTCCTTGAACGTGTCCCAGTCGGTCTCCATGGGCTCGAGGCGCCAGTTGATCCACTCTTCCTCTGAGGTCCAGGGGATGTTCTCGTTCCAATAATCGGGATCGGTCTCAGCAAGTTTGCGCGCAAGCCCCATGGTGCCCATCTCGTCGGAACGCGCTTCTCCGAGCGGCTCCACGGCCTTGATCCTACACTGCATGCCCCAAAGGAAGTGCATGTCGGCAAGACGGCTCATCTCGGTCCATATAGCAACCGGCAGCACGAGGTCTGCCATCTGCGCGGTGGCGGTCATATAATGATCCCACACCACGGTGAACTGAGATTTTTCGAGGGCCTTTAAGGTTTGCGCAGTATCTGCGGTGTTGTGTATCGGGTTAGCGCCCACAACCCACAAAAACTCCAGGGGGTACTCATCGTTGGCAACGGCATCTTTAAAGAAGTTGGCTCCGCTGCCTCCCCAGGGGTTGATGGACCATTTGCGGTTGAGCTCGTCAACCTCAGGCGGCACCAGATCAGCACGGTACATCTCCGGAGATACGTAGCGGTCTGAGATCTCTCCCGGAAACGATGATTTACGCAGGGGCAGAGAATTCCACATGACCATACCGCCGGGCACATCAAAGCTGCCACTGAGGGCCACGATCAAAAGCGCTGCCTGAATGGCATCAGCCGAGTTGACGCCCCATTGATCAAAGGACACACCCCACTGCAGGGCAAAGGGTCCGTCGTTGACGATAGCGCGGCCCACCTCGGCGATCTTGTCTGCCGGCACATCGGTGAGTTGTGCCACCAGATCCAGCGGATACTCATTGACCCGCTTGACCAGATCATCCCAGGCGGTGTGACAGCTCACGGGACCTTCTTTGGGCAAATCCACCGTGAAGGATCCCGAGAGAGCAACGTTGATCTCGTGGTTGTCCGCAATTACCGCCGTGTTGGTGTCCGCGTCCCACACTACAATGTGTTCAGCGGGCAGCACCGCAAACGGAGGCCCGTGGAACTCCTCTTTTTCGGTGCCGTTGAAGTCAAACTCGGTGAGCATCTTGCCGTTGTCATCACGCACCAACCCGGGCAGGTTAGACCAGTTGGCAACAAACTCCCTGTCGTAGAGGTCTTCATTGATCATGACATTCAAAAAGCCCATAGCCAGCGCCAGATCCGTTGCCGGACGGACGGGCAGCCAGGTCTCGGCCTTTGAAGCGATATTCGTGAACACCGGATCAATCACGATGAGCTTAGCACCCTTGTTCACCGCGCGAAGCGGTGCCGAGGCGTGCATACCGTCGGCATGGGAGTTGGTTATGTTGTTGCCCCAGAACAAAACCAGCCCGGGGTTCACATCGCCCTTCCAGCCAAAGTAGTCGGGTATCGGCAAACGATAGCCAAACATCTTGGTGCTGATTTGGATGCGTGGCAGGTAGCAAAGCGGCGGCATGCCAAAACTGCTGTTTCTAAATCCCAGGGTATTCATGAAAATGCCGTTCCAGTCCTGCTGATGCCGCCCGGTACCGGAGCACATGCCCCAGTGCAGCTGATTGGTGTTATGGACCTTGTCGGCCAAAATCTCGTAGGCCTCGTCCCAACTGATACGCTTCCACTCGCCCGCTCCCCGCTCGCCCACACGCTTGATGGGGTAGCGCAAACGCCGGGGGCTGTACTGATGCTGGATCGTTGCCAGACCTTTGGGGCAGAGCGTGCCCTTATTGGTTGGGGA
>JAISPK010000110.1 GCA_031274985.1 Coriobacteriales bacterium
AACTTGGCAGGACCCAAACCATAGGGCAGATAGGCAACCGGCTGCTCGATGCACACCCGGTACATTCCCTCTGCGGAGCCTTCAAAGCCCCAGTCAGAAAGATAGCGCGCCGTATCGCCAACGCTCCACCCTTGATAGTTCACGCCAAGATCCACGCGCGCTTGCAGGGCATAGGAAAAGCGGTCATAGGCATTGTAGGCATCGGTGGCACCCCGGTTAGCATTGAGATAGTTTACTGCGTGCCCCTGAGCGTACATGGCCCATCCTTCTATATAGGCTGAACATCCCAAAATCTTGCTGATATTGCTGGGCTCCTCGAGGCTGTAAGCAAAGAATTGGTACATGTGGCCGGGGTAAGCCTCGTGAGCGATGGTGCTATAGAGCTCTACATCATCTGAGATATTCCAGGGAAAATACACGATGGTGTTCTGTTGCGGATTATCCACCGGCGGTATTAGGAAGTACGCCATGGCATAGTCGTTTTGCGAGGCATCCGGGGCTTGTTTTATGGAGTAATTAAGCTCTTTGGCCCCCGCAAATTCAGAAGCTGACCGGCTCTGTATGTACGTGATGTAGTCTTCCGGCTTGTCGCCGATTGCCTGCACGACCTCTTCGGGAATCAGGTCGCCCAAATAGGAGAGAGAGCGGCTGCTGGTCAGAACACCCCAGCTGTCTTGAAGTATCATTTCTGCAATGCCAATGGCTTCTGACGGGCTATAGTCAAAGCCCATCGACTCCATTGAGAGGCTGTAGTAATCGTTGCCGCGATAATAATTCGCGAGACTGGTTCCCTCGGAGGTAAAGGCAATCAAAGAATTGAGCTTGGACACCAGTTTTTCGTAGGCAGGAATAACGCTGTTTTGAATCGCCTCCAGGTTTTGGTCCTTGTAGCTTTGTATCTGCTCCGGTTTGAGACGGGCTAAATCGGTTTTGGCGCCGTCTCTCGTAGAAGAGTCAGCCACCGCTGCGTCGAGCATCTCGTTGAACGTTGCGGTAAGAATGTGCGTTGACGCCTGGCCGGTATACGCCTGCGCTTCGGCAAGAGTGTCCTGCATGGCTTCTCGCGCCATGAGCAGATTCCTGCTCTTCTTCTCGTCCTCATGGGCCATCAGCTGGTCAAAATACCGGGGAACATCGTTGAGTATCTCGAGGTATATCTCCACATCCTCAACGGTTCTCATGCTGTAGTCCATCAAACTCAGCGGCAGCATAGCCTGCGCCCCCGTTGAGGGCTTAAGCGGCTCATCGTAATAGTAGAACTCCTCGTAGCGCAGGGTCTCTCTCAAAACCCTCTCGATGTAGGTGGCCTCGCGCTGCTGTGCGGAGCTGAGTTGCTCAGAAGCAATGGTGGGCCCGGTGTTGAGCGCGTAGATGATCTCGCTATAAAAGAGGTTGTCTTTGACGGTTGATTCATAGGAGTAGTCCCCGAGCGTAGCGGGACGCGGCACCGTGATGCCCAAAGCCTCAGGGTCCGAAACGCACTGGTTTACCGTAAGGCTGTCCCAGGTTACCTCGTGCTCAAAGAGCACGTCACAGAGTTGCTCAAAAGTCAGGCTGCTGTAATCGCCAACCGGTTCGTAGATTGCCACTTCTTGCACAGAAGTGGTTTGCGGTGCTCTGTCAAACAGATCGTAGAACAAAAAAGGCAGGCAACCCTGCAGGGAAACAGCCAGGGCGATTGCCAGAAATACTGCTGCGAAACGAGCGGTAGCGGCCTTGATTATTTTTTTCATAAAAGCAAGCTCCCTTCATCACACAGCTCTATTCTAACACTTCGCTGTGCTAGAATTGCAGTGAGTGGGTCTTATGGCCGCGCCTGGTTGCCCCAGCGAAGCAGGGTGATGAGGTGAGGAAAGTCCGGACTCCAAAGGGCAGGATGCCAGCTAACGGCTGGGCGAGGTGACTCGACGGAAAGTGCCACAGAAAAGAAAACTCTTTGGCTCGCATCGGTGCTAACCGGTGCAACCGGAGAAAAGCTGAAACGGTGTGGTAAGAGCGCACCAGCGTTGCGGAAACGCAGCGGCTTGGCAAACCCCATCCGGAGCAATGACAAATAGGGGTGCTATCAATTGGCCCGATTGGCACCCGGGTTGTCAGCTAGAGGACAGCGGTGACGTTGTTCCCAGATAAATGGCCATACGAGACAGAATCCGGCTTATCGACCCACTCAAACTTTCAAAGACCTGCCGGTGAACTCCTCGGGGATTGGGAGTTCCATAAGATCCAGCAGCGTGGGAGCTATGTCTGCGAGGCGCGCAGTGCTCCTCTGCTCAAGTCTGAGCTCTTCTGCCCCGGAAGTATCGAGTGCCGCCAAGGGAACCCGTGAGAGGGTATGCGCCGTCCACGGCTTGCCGCATTCATCCACCATGCGCTCTGAGTTGCCGTGGTCTGCGGTGATGAGGGCAACGCCCTGCTTGGTGGCCAGCGCCTCAAGAACTTCGCTGAGGCAGCTATCCACGGTTTCCAGAGCCTTGACCGTAGCCTCCAGGCTTCCGGTGTGCCCTACCATGTCGCCGTTGGCAAAGTTAACGATGTAGACATCGGCTTCGTCATTTTTAATGGCTTGCACCAGAGCGGCGCTTACCTCAGGGGCGCTCATCTCGGGCTGCTGATCGTACGTGGCAACCTTAGGACTGGGTATGAGGATGCGCTCCTCGCCCACTTTGGGCGCTTCTATGCCGCCGTTGAAGAAAAAGGTCACGTGCGCGTACTTTTCGGTCTCGGCAATGTGGAGCTGCCGCAGCCCCAGAGCGGCAAAGTGGTCGGCCAGCGTATTGACAGGAAACTGCTTGCCAAACGCCACGCTGGCACCAAAAGACTGCTCAAACTCCGGATCGTACTCCGTCATGGTGACAAAACGCACGGCAGGTTTTACCGGACGCACAAAGGCGTAGCTGTCAAAGTCCGCATCGATAAAGGCTCGCGTGAGCTCTCGGGAACGGTCCGGCCTGAAATTGAAGAAGATGAGACAGTCT
>JAISPK010000112.1 GCA_031274985.1 Coriobacteriales bacterium
AAAATTCCTTGGTTTGCTCAGGGCCAGCATCATCTTGAGTTCCTCGGCGCTTCCGTGGCCAGAAACATGCACCAGCGCACGCTGCTTGTCGTAGACTTCAGCGCCTATCTTGGAGAGCGCATTTACCACGCGGGTAACGGCCTTCTCGTTGCCCGGAACCGGCGTAGCCGCGATGATGACGGTGTCGCCCTCCTCGATCTCTACCGTACGATGTTCGCTGTTGGCCATGCGTGCCAGCGCCGAAAGAGGCTCACCTTGCGACCCCGTGCTGAGAATCACTACCTTGTTGGGAGGTATATCCTTGGTGGCATAGGCATCAACGATAAGATCGCCGGGCACGTCCAGATAGCCCAAATCGCGCGCAATCTGGGTATTGGTGAGCATGGAGCGGCCCGTTACGGCCACTTTGCGTTTTGAAGCCCGCGCGGCATCGCACACCTGTTGTATACGGTGTATATGGCTCGCAAAGGCCGCAACGATGACCCGTTGGTCGGCATCTGCGATTATCCTGTGGAGGATCTTGCCTACCTCAGCCTCGCTCTTGGTAAAGCTCTCGCGCGTGGCGTTGGTGGAGTCTGAGAGCAGGAGGTCTACTCCGGTTTGCGCAAAGCGCGAGATGGCGGCATAATCGGTCCAAACCCCGTCAATGGGAGTATGGTCGATCTTAAAGTCTCCGGTGTGGAGAACATTGCCTGCCGGCGTTGAGATAAACACTCCCATGGCTGCCGGAATTGAGTGGTTTACCGCAAAAAACTCCAGGAGAAATGCCCCCAGATGCATTTGTACACCGGTTTTTACCTCGCGAAGATCGGCATTCTTAATACGAAACTCCGAAAGCTTTCCCTCTATCAGCCCTAAGGTCAGCTTGGAGGAATAGATAGGCACCTTGATCTCCAGGTCCTTTAAGAGATAGGGCAAGGCGCCCGTATGATCCTCGTGCCCATGAGTGATGACGATACCACGGAGTCGATGGGCGTTTTCCAGGAGATACGTGTAATCAGGCAGAATAAGATCGACTCCCGGATGGTCGTCATCGGGAAACATCAACCCGGCATCCACCACAATGACGTCGTCTTTGTACTCAAAGACGGTCATGTTCTTGCCGATGCCATCCAAGCCCCCTAAGGGGATTATCTTCAATGCTTCGTTCTTTTTCTTGTTGCCGTGCCTGTTTTGTGGCCTTCTGTTTTGCGTAGGTCGCTTCCCGTCTCTTTGAGCAGGAGACGAGCCGCTTTTAGCGTTGGTCTGCGCGCCATTATTGTTTGTGCGCGTCCCAACGGATGTCCCTGATAGCAATAGGACACCTCCTCATCTTTAGTTAGTTTCTACCCTTGCGAGCAGGTTTTATAAATAGTCTCTGATGAGACTTTCGTTCAATGTTCGTGCCGCTTCTTCAGAGAGCACTCCAACACCGCGCAGGACCTTCTCGAGGTTCTCGCACTGCGCCACAGTGGCATCAACTAACGGCAGTCTTACGCCGCCACAATCAAAGCCGATGATCTTCATCGCTGCCTTAACCATGATGGGATTAGCGGTTACAAAGAGTTCTCGCATAAGAGGCTGTAGGGCCAGATGTGCTGCCAGAGCCTTTGTTTGGTCGCCTGCGGCCATAGCCGTGACGATTTCTTTCATGCGCGCCGGCGCAACATTACCGGTGGTGGTGATAACACCCCATCCGCCCAGAGCCATCAGAGAAAACGTTATCTCATCGTCGCCTGAGTACACGGCAAAGCCTTCCGGCGCCTCAGAAATGATGCGTGAGATCTGATCGAGTTTGCCGGAGGCTTCCTTGATCGCCCGGATGTTGGGCACGTCATGAGCAAGTCTGAGCGTAGTGTCAGGCTCCATGTTAATGACGCAGCGTCCCGGAATGTTATAGAGGATTATCGGTAGATCCACCGCCTCTGCAATGGACCTGAAGTGCCAATAGAGGCCCTCCTGCGGTGGCTTGTTGTAGTAAGGTACCACGCACATAAGCCCGTCAACGCCGATCTTTGCTGCTTCCCGTGCAAAGTCCACCGAATCCGCCGTGCAGTTATCGCCCACATTGGCAATGATAGGCACACGGCCTTCCACTACCTCCATGACCGCCTTAAAGAGCTCTATCTTCTGTGGATAAAAAACCGTGGGCGACTCACCGGTGGTGCCATTAAGCAGGAGCGCGTCGGCGCCCCCCTTAATCAAACGCAGCGCCAGTTCCTGCGCACGCAAAAGATCCAACTCACGATTCTTGTCAAAAGGCGTAATCATCGCCGGGATGAAACGGCCAAATGCGTTTTGTGTAGTACTCATAGTGACATCAGCTCCTCAAGGCCAACAACCAGCCCTGAGAGCGCTCCTACGCTGCGAATTGCCAGAAGCACTCCGGGCATGTACGAACTCCTGTCAAAGGAGTCGTGGCGTATAGTCAGGGTTTGACCAGATGAACCGAATATAACCTCTTGCGAGGCTACAAAGCCGTTTGAACGTACAGAATGCAGGTGAACGCCACTATTTAGCAGCTCAGCGCCCCGTGCGCCCTGCATTTGGGGCAGCTCGGTCTCGCTACCGGGTGCACTCGAGACGAGTCCCTGAGCGCTTCTTTCTTCAGCAATAAGACGGGCCGTTGCTAAAGCGGTGCCGCTGGGGGCATCCTTTTTATTGTTGTGGTGAAACTCGATGATCTCGGCATCGTCAAAGAACTTTGCCGCCAGTTTGCTCATAGCCATCATGAGCACGGCCCCCGTGGTGAAGTTAGGGGCAACGAAGAGCGTGGTAGTACCGGGTGCGGCACCGGCAAGCGCCTCGAGCGTTTCTGCCTTAATGCCTGTGGTGCCTACGACGCAGTCCACACCAGCCTGGAGAGCCGTCTCGATGTTTTGTGCGGCGGCAGTTGGAATGGTAAAGTCCACCATGACCTGCGGTTGAGTACTCTCTAGAGCAAGCGTAAGATCGGTAAAGGCAGGAGCGAGCTGCTCGCCCTCAATAAGCACCTGCGGTTGTTTGCAAGCCGGGTCAAAACCGCCGACCAGCTCAAGATCAGGTGCCGCAGAAACGGCACGCACAACCTCTGAGCCCATCTTACCGAGATAACCGCTCACCAAAACCTTCAGAGGTCCGCTGGCTGTGTCTGTTTGTGCATTCATCCTCTCACCATTCTCTGGGTGTTTGCGCAATCAGGCAAGAATCGCCTGAAGCTCCGACTCTTTAAGGGGGCTGATAACCGCTATCGTGGGGTCTGCCGTGAGTACCTGGCGAGCGATGCGCTGAACGTCGTCAAGCGTAACCGCTCGGTAGCGTTGGATACCTTCGTCAAGCGACAGTATCTCCAACCCTTGCACGGCCTTAATGCCCAAGCGGTACATGTGGCTGCGGGTGGATTCTTCGGAAAGCACCATGTGGCCCACGGTATACTCCTTGACCCGGTCGAGCTCCTCTTGAGTCAGGCCTTTGTCGAGGAGCAAAGCTATTTCACTCTTGAGAATGCTGATGACTTCTGCCAGGTTGCCCGGCCTCGTGCCCGCATAAATGTAGAATTGCGCGGCGTTCATGAAGGCCTGTGTGGCAGTAAAGACCGCATAGGCCAGGCCGCGCTTCTCGCGGACCTCTTGAAAGAGGCGCGAAGACATGGGGCCCCCTAACGCGGTGTCCATTAAGGAGGAGGCAAAGCGATCATCGCTATTAAGCGTAATACCCGGCATACCATAGAGCAGATGTGCCTGCTCGGTATCCTTGGTTTCAAAGGCCAGGAATTTGCGCGGACCCTCGTGCACTTCTCCCCGGTCATTGGTTGTGCCACAGGGCAGAGAGCCAAAGAACCGCTCAGCCAAGTCAAGGAGTTGCTCGTGCTTGACGTTTCCTGCTGCAGAGATCACCATATTGCCCGCGTGATAGTGCTGCTTGAGGTACTGGGCGCAGTCGTTGTGGCCAAAGGTGGCGACTATATCTCGCGTGCCGATAATAGGACGACCCAGCTGATGGGTGGGAAAGAGTGCCTTGGTAAAGATATCGCCTACATGATCGGAAGGCTCATCCTCGTAGCGGGCGATCTCTTCAATGACCACCTCGCGCTCTGTTTCGATAGCCTCA
This sequence comes from Coriobacteriales bacterium, assembly GCA_031274985.1. Lineage (GTDB taxonomy): Bacteria > Actinomycetota > Coriobacteriia > Coriobacteriales > UBA8131 > WQXH01. The sequence goes on from JAISPK010000112.1 coordinate 4,069, forward strand.
GAAGCAAACTCAGAATTCTGGAGCATGTCAGCCAGGATCTCCACCGATATCTCAAGGTACTCATCAAGCGCTCTCACGTAATAACAGGTGCATTCCTTTGAGGTAAAGGCATTAAGTTCGGCGCCCATTTCGTCAAAAGCCATGGAGATGTCCAGGGCAGAGCGCGTAGGCGTGCCCTTGAACATCATGTGCTCCATAAAATGAGAGAGTCCCTGTTGCGTTGGCAGCTCATCGCGTGAACCAACGCGAAACCAGATTCCCAGTGATATTGAGCGCACACCGGGAATCTGCTCAGAAAGTACCTGCAGCCCGTTGGGCAGCGTAGTTTTTTGATAAAACATCAAAGCCAGCCTTTGTAGCCCTTCACGTAGGTGTTCTGAAAGTCTTCATCAGTCAAGGTGGCGTACTTAACCGCCTCAATGATGCTGATAACCCCCATAGCCACGATACCGAGTCCAAGTGTACAGATGGCTCCGACGATTGTTATGACCAGCATAATGGTAGCTTCGCTCTTGTAGCCAAGATAGAACTTATGGATTCCGATAAAGCCAAGAAAATAAGCAAGGGCAACGGCCGTCCATTTTTCTTTCTCGATGCTCCCAAAGCCATCAGTACGAACCTTTTCGACCGGCTGATACT
>JAISPK010000033.1 GCA_031274985.1 Coriobacteriales bacterium
GCTAACGCATTATACTGCCAGAGTCATCAGGGGTTGCAAACCGGACAGTTTACTCCTACCACAAACTGTCCAAAGTCTACTTGAGCGTAGTCAAGATAATCCAGGCTGGTCTTTTCAAGATGGAGCGCTCCGGTTCCATCCTGCGTAACAACGATGGTAAAGGTTACAGGTATTGCGGCTACTTGAGCACCCTTGATTTCAAGAACAACGGTGTAGCCGTAAGTAAAGGTTCCGTCTGTAATAATTTCAGGGGTAAAGAAGCGAGTGCTTGAGAACTTGCCTTCGGAAACAACTGCACCTGCAGCATCCAACACCTTGATGTTGTAGTCTTCAAAACCAGCTGCAACTTCAGTCCCGATAACCTGGCAAACAGGCTGACTGCTCAGATCATCGACCTTCAGGCCTTCAAAGTGAAGGAACAACAAATCGCCCGGCGCTACGTTGCCTGTATGCCAGGTGACTTTTTTCTTGTGCAGAGGGTCACCGTTTGGCGAGAACCACTTGAGAGCCGTAGCTGCATTGCTTTCGCCAATGCCAATTGTTGCGTGGCCCGGGTTCATAGCGTTTTCGTCAATACCTACAAAACCATTTTTGTCTTTTATGTTGGAAACTACTGCAATGACACCCTTGGTGGAGATGTTGGCATATTTTGCCGGGTCAAACCAAAGCTTGAGCTCACCATTAACTATTTTGTAATTCACGTCAACGTTAATTGGAGTAAGCTTGTCTCCCACTGCAAGGCTAATGGTTCCCTCCTCGGCAAGAATTGGAATATAGCCAAAGTGCTGCCTGTTTTTATTGGCACCAACGAGAGGTGTGCGTACGTCCACACCGTTGCGTATTGTTTTGCCGATTATCACGGTGTCGTCAGAACCGATTCTTTTATAAACGGGCTTATGTACTTCATTCACAAATGTTTTGCTGATATCGATACTAACCTCTGCGCTGACCGGGTCTGGATCGATTTTTGTGTAATGATCAAGATGATGGGTTACATTAATTTCAGCGCCATCGGCCAGACCGTCCATATTGCTGTACGAAAACCATTCTGTCTTGCCACAGTTTGGACAGACAAAAACATCGTCTACTAGTTGCCAGTGCAATGCATCGACTTTTTCAATCAATAAATCAAACTGTGGCACATGCAAGCTGTGTTTTTCCCATCCAACGGTTGAGGGTGTTCCTACATAGTCTGTCAGATCCAAAAGATCCCGGGTCATCCAGCCTGTTACATCCTCGAGCTGCATAGCTTTGAACTGATCTGGGCCGCCGTTTTCGTTGCCACAGTGAAAGTTCACATTTATCCATATTTTTGTTCCGACAGGATATGAGTCTTCTTTGTGGGCGGCCCCAAATGCTGAGACCGCCATCGCCGGAATCATCAGCGCGCAGGCCATTATTATCGCGACGAGTAGAGTAAAGAATCTTTTCATACTTATACCTCCAATTATGAATCTCTCGACCTCGTGTTTGTTTTCGGGGCGAGGTCTCTGTTTTGCCACGTTGATAACACTCAACCTGGTTAAGCGGTCCCATTTATTCTCCTGTCGCGATTCAGGGTTTTCAGCCTCATTGCTCACGTGCAACGCGGTTAAACGGTTTCCTAATTTTTATTGGACACTTTGAGCCTCGTATTTTGATTTCTGCCGTATTTGCTGCGCAGCAAATGAAGCCGTTTTGAAGCACGGCAAAACCGAAAAGCCCATGAAACCACCTCCCCACTCTTCCCTACTCTCTTCAGAAGAGGGTAAAACAATTTGTTGGACAGTAAGTCCAACGGTCCCTACAGAACAGGATCAGGGATTGTGTGGCTTGCCCGCCACCTGATTCTTCTGCCACTGTAGATAATAGTAGCAATGACTCAGAATCGTGTAAAGCAACAAGGCAGAATTTTCACAGGTTCATGACAGGGCGGCAGAGACTGGGTTCCCGCCTTCGCGGGAACGACAGAGGGGTCGCGGGAACGGCATTAAGTTGACAGAGGGGGACGAGGCATTTTGTTAACTTTTGTGTTTGGCGTTTGGGCGGGCGAAGAACCACCAGTCTATCACGGCACAAACAATCGCCAGAACAAATACCACCACAAACACCGGGATGATCTTAAGGCCAAAATTGCCGCTGGTGCCGGAGAGCGCGTTCATAGTGGCACTAAAAATAAAGGGGCCGAAAGCGGCTATAGCCGCAGTCCAGCCGATTACGCCCCCTGCCTGGCGTGGCGGAAATATCATCGGCATCTGCTTAAACGTGGCCGCGTTGCCAACGCCGGCAAAGAAGAAGATCGAAAACATCCCCGCCAAAAATACAAGGTCAGACTTTGCTGTCAGCACAGAGCCTACGTCCAGTTGCAACTCGCCTCCCTGCAGGGCAACAATGACCACTAGGCTCGAAACCGCAATGCCTAAACAAGAAACGAGTGTCCAAACGCCGCCGCCAAACCGGTCGCAGAGCGGCCCCCAGAGTACGCGGGCAAACGAACCGATAAAAGCCCCGAGAAAGGCAATCGACACGCCGCCGAGCCAGCCTATGGTTGGGACTGCGGGGAGCATCTGGTTCATCATCAGGGCAAAGGTGCCGGCCAGCCCGGAGTAGCAGCCAAAGGTCAACAGATATATCAGGGTCATCAGCCAGGTATTTTGATTGCGAAAGATATCAAACTGCTGCTTAAAGTTTGCCTTGACCGGCACAGACTTGAGAAATACGTACGCCAATACCGCCGTGATGGCAAGCAGGATCAGGATAAACACGGGCGCACTCTGCAGATACACCAATTTGGGCGCCGGCGCACCAGCAGCAGCCACGTTGATGGTTGCCCCGAAGAGCCCTACCGTTACAAAGAGCGGTGTAAGCAGCTGAACACAGGCAACGCCAAAGTTGCCGATACCGGCCTGAAGCCCCAGGGCCAGTCCCTGCTTGCTCTTAGGAAAAAAGTAGGAGGTCGAGGGCATGTAGCCGGAGAATATTGCGCCACCGAGGCCCGTGAGAAAGGCCAGCGCCATCAAGGCGGCAAAGGAGTCCTGCAGGGTCTCCACAGAAGCGGTGAGCACCCAGGCCCAACCAAGCATGGGAACCATCAGGGCAATGGTGGACCACACCACCATGCGCCTGGTTCCCATAATCGGGGGCAGAAACATCCAGACCAATCTGAGTAAACCGCCGGCCAAACCCGTCATGGCTACCAGCCAAAATGCCTGGCTCTTGTCCAGGATTTGCGCGTTTTGCAGCATCGGGGCCAGAACAGATACCAGATACCACACCATAAAGCCCAAAATGAGCGAACTGGTGGTGATTGCTAGTGTCAGCCAGGCCTGCCGGGGCTGCCACGTGGCAGCATCCTCGGGGTTCCACTTGGCAATATCGTGGCGCGACTTAAGGGTTGAACCTGCTGCTGTTCTCATGGGCCCTCAGACTCTCTCGCTATGGCTACCTCAATCAGGGCGGCGTCTTTACCCCTTACCCCGCCGCTCCCTCTTTATACCTACACTTCTAACTTCCTGAGACAATCACGTTTTTTGGTGATGCGCGCTTTGCCGGTGATGTGCTCCGGGGTAAGCTTTAGCACGTTAACGTGCGGCAACGTGGTCTTAATAAAATCGTCAACGATCTCTCGTGCAACGGTGCCGTCTGAAAATCGCGCAGCGATTTTGTGGAGGATGGCGATTTTTTCTTCCTGCCCTTCAACAACGGCTAAGGTGCCATGCACCACCGCCGAAGAAAAAGACATTATGAATTGCTCGTACACCACGTCTGCCACGCCAACGACAAAAAAGGAGACCTGGGGGTTTTCCTGGATATTGTCGAGCTTTTCGCCTTCGATGCCCGTATGAAAATACAGGCAGCCATCCTCAAAGAGTACGTGATTGAGCGCTGTCGTAGACGGTTGCCCCTCCTTGTTGACCGTGGCCAACACCCCATATTCTGCAGCGGCTATAATCTTACTAGCCTCTTCGGCTGAGAGCGCTCGCGCTTCACGCCGTACAACACCTCGCATTTTACTACCTCCAAAAGAAGAACCCTACCCGGTGTGTGCTACAATTTTAACCCTATTTGACTTGTGTCAAGCTTGATATACCTCAAAAGGCAGCAATTTTTGCTCCCAACAAGCTCAAATACGCTGTAGTTGCGCGGTGTAAGCGCTCACGGCAAGAGAGTAAGTAGTGGTAAATGGTGTAAGCGTTACTGAATGGCGTAGGCATAAGAGTAGCGGTGGAACAGGGACAGTATGGCAGGCAGGCAAAAAAACGTCGAGGCAATCAGAGACGAGCTGAGGGCTTGCAGCTTTTTTAAGGTGCTCACCGAAGACGAATTGATGCAACTTGCGCAGGCTTCTTACGTCGCGGAAAAGCAAGCCGGCGCGTTTTTACTCCATGCCGGAGATGAGGCCACGCACTATTATCTTCTGCTTAAGGGAATGGTTGCTCATTACTACCTCAAGCCTAACGGCAAGCATTTTTTGATGCAGGCTCATGTTGAGGGAGCCCTCTTTTTTGTTTCCCTCGCGCTCTCGCAGACCCGGCATGGCGGTTACCTCCAGGCCCTTGAAAACACCACGCTGGTGTGTATCCCTGCTGCGCTGACGCTTCGTTTGGTAAAGAACAATACCGCGTTTGCACAGAACCTTTTGCACACGACGGTCAACGACAACCTGCGCCTCAATGATCAGGTCAGCAATTTTTTGGTTGATGCCCGCACCCGCTTCAGCCGCTTTTTGTTCAGGATTGCCCTTGAGTCAGGAAAGCAGGTTAACGGCAGCATCCAGTTTGATCTGGGCATGTCCAAGAGTGGCATTGCCGCTGCCCTGGATCTCACGCCCGAGACCCTCTCGCGAACAATAGCCCAGATGAAGGACGACGGCATCATAGAGATGTCACATTCGGCGGTTGCCATTAAGAGCGTCAGAGGGCTGGTGCAGTTGTCGGAAAGTTTGCTGTAGCCCTGCTTAATCGGCACATTCTGAGCGCTCTTTGATATAGGTCAAGGCCAAAAGAACGAAAGGCTCTACCATAGTAAGAGTATCAGTAGCCTTGTCGAGTAGGGGCGACTGACCCGGCAGTGTGTTTTTTTAGTTTTCATTTTGGTGTTCAAGCTTTTTACCCAGCAACAGGTATCACAAAAACAGAAGAAGGAGAGGAATTATGGATCTATCAAGAAGAACGTTTGTTAAGGCTACCGCGGTGTCGCTCGCCTTTGGTACCGCAGCGGTTGCCGCCGGCTGTACCCCCGAGGGAGGCGGCCTCTTTGGCGGCGGCAACGGAACCACGTATAAGGCGGTCTGCCGTTATTGTGGTACCGGATGCGGTATTCTCTGCGAGGTGGAAGACGGCCGGCTCGTTTCGGTAACCGGCGACCCCGACAACGAGTCGAGCAGAGGACTCAACTGCATCAAGGGTATTCACCTGGCAAAACTGCTGTATGGCGCTGACCGGCTCACGACGCCGCTCATCCGCGACAATCCACAAACCAAGGGCACCAATGACGGCCTGCGTGAGGCAACCTGGGAAGAGGCTCTCGATTTGGTAGCCGGCAAGCTCAAGACTGCCTGGAAGGCAGACAAGAAGCGCATCGCTTTCTGGGGCTCCGGACAGCAGCCCATCACCGAGGGTTATGTGCTTTCCAAGTTCTGGAAGGCCGGGTTGCTCTGCAACAACATCGACCCCAACGCGCGTCTGTGTATGGCAAGCGCCGTTGTTGCCTTTATGAACGTCTTTCAGACCGACGAGCCCCCGGGATCCTACAAAGATCTTGACCAGGCCGACGTCTTTATTACCTGGGGTGCCAATATGGCCGAGGCTCACCCGGTGCTCTACTCACGCCTCTCGTCGCGCAAACTGTCGGGCGCCGATGTAAAGCACTACGACCTCACCACGCTCATCACCAGCACTTCAAAAGATGCGGACAAAGTCATGGTGTTCAGGCCCGGTAGCGACCTTGCTATCGCCAACGCAATAAGCAACTACCTTATTGTCAACAATAAATGTGACACCGCCTTTATTGCCGATCACATACAGTTCAAAACAGGCGCCGAGAACCTGGGCAATGCCTATGAGGACGGCTACGACGCCTCTGATGTGGGTAAGACGGTCAACGATGTTGCCCCGGCCACCTTTGAGGAGTTCGCTGCTCGCATGAGCGAGTACACCTTGGAGTATGCTGCGCAGTTATCCGGCGTTTCTGCTGCTGATATCCAGGAGATCGCCGAGCATTTTGCTAACCCCAACACCAAGGTCATGTCGCTTTGGACCATGGGTGTTAACCAGCACAATCGCGGTACCTGGATGAACCACAATATCTACAACATGCACCTGCTCTCGGGCAAGATCTGCAAGCCCGGCTGTGGACCCTTCTCGCTTACCGGCCAGCCCACCGCCTGCGGTACGGCCCGCGAGGTGGGACTCTTTGCCCATCGTCTCCCCGCCGACCTTTTGGTTGCTACGCCGCAGCATCGTCGCTACACCGAGGCAATCTGGGATCTGCCCGGCGGATACCTGGATGCAATCGAGGCTCCGGGCTTCCACACCATCAAGATCTTCCGCGAAATGTCCAAGGGCAACATGGACTTTTTGTGGACCTCTACCAACAACTGGGCGGCCACGCTGCCTAACCTGACCCGCTTCCTGGGCATTGATCCCAAATATGACGGCGTCTTTAAGACCTTTATTGTGGTTAACGAGGTGTATCCCACCAAGTCTACCCAGTATGCCGACGTGGTATTTCCTGTGGCTATGTGGGTGGAGCGCGAGGGTCAGTATGGTAACGCCGAGCGCCGCACCACCATCTTTGAGAAGGCCGTTGATCCTCCGGGCGAGGCCAAATGGGACGTGTGGACCTATCTCCAGGTTGCGCGCCGCGTGCTTGAGGGCGAGACCATCGGCGGCGCAGACGCCTTTGACCAGCTCTTTGGCTTTATCTGGAACCGCGAGACGGACGACTTTGACGGCGAGCACCGCGAAATCAATCGTCGCCTGTTTGAGGAGTATCGTATCTTCTCCAACCCGCAGCTCAAGCAAGCCGCCCAGGATATCAACATGGATGTCACCGGCGAATTTGAGGCTAAGCTCAAGATGGAGAACAAGCAGTTGGCTCCCTACGATGAGTATCTTGATAAAAACGGCCTGACCTGGCCGGTGCGCGAGGTTGACGGCAAGTGGCTGCAGACGTCCTGGCGTTTTGCCAACGGTTCGCAGGCAGACGGCTTTGACGAGGTGGGCATCGCCCAGTACGGAGAGGCCGGCCTTGCGGGCAACGTCAGCTTCTACAAGTCGGCCAAGGGTAAGCCTTCGGCGGTCTTTCGTCCTTATGAGCCCCCGGCCTTTGAGCCCAATGAGGAGTATCCGTTCTGGTTCTGCACGGGTCGCCTGCTTGAGCACTGGCACTCCGGCTCAATGACCCAGCGTATTCCTGAGCTCCAGCGCGCGCTGCCCGAGATGCTCCTCGACATGAACGAAGAGGATTGCAAGCGCCTGGGCATCAAGGACGGCGATTTGGTGCGCGTGACCTCTCCGTATGGCTCCGTGGAGATCAAGGCTTCAACGGCCAAGCGCACGGCACCACCTGAGGGCCTGTGCTTTGCTGCCTTCCATCAGGAGTCTGTGCTCATCAACCTTGCGGTACAAGACATCTATTGCCCGCTCTCCAAAGAGCCGGACTACAAAAAGACCATTGTTCGCATAGAGAAGGTCTAAGGTATGAACACAGGTATTATTGAAAGCGTTAGAGAGGCAACTACCGATACTCCAAACAGTGCAGGTGACGCGCCCGTGGTGATATCGAGCTACCTCGCTCTTTTGCGCAAAGGTTGCGAAGAAGAGGTTGTGGCTTCAATGGCAGCGCTTGAAGGAGTTGAGGTTCACGGTTCAGAGCATGGACAGTACGTAGTGACTATTGAAGCAGACAGCGTTGACGAAACCTTCGAGAGAGCTACTAAAATCACGCGGCTGGAGGGGGTCACCACCTTCAGCCTCGTGCATTGCAACTTTGAGGATGAAGATCTGGGCGCCTGAGCTGTTGCAGGTATCGGTTACAAGAAAGCTGTTGTGAAGCTGTTGTGAGAGTTAGTAAGCTGCAAGTAGTTCGTCACCTGGTGCAGAGCGCTGTGTTGCTCCTGTTCTTAGTGATAGGACTCATAGGCTTTTTAAGTACCCTGGTATTGGGAGAGGGCATCTTCTTTGGAAGCTTGTCCTCTTCCACTGCTCTTGGCGTGATTGTGCTCACCGATCCGTATGCTTTCCTTGGGGCGATTGCTGCGTCAAAGGCGCTGCCAGCCTTAGCGCTGTTTGTGGGGGCCCTTACCATCGTGGTGGTCTACGCGCTTATCAGGGGGCGTGTGTTTTGTGGATGGGTCTGCCCTCTGGGCCTCTTTGTTGAGCTTGCCAACTGGATCGGAGACAAAACCGGCCTGCGCAAGCGTACTGCTCTGGCACGCCCGTTGCCCCGCTATAGCAAGATCATCTCAGCGGTTGCGATTCTGCTGCTTTCTGCCGTGATCGGTATACCGGTTTTTGAGCTGGTGAGTCCGGTTGCGGCGCTGCCCCGCCTCTTTGTTTTGGGCGTAGCCCTGGGCATTTGGGTCTTTTTGGCGATTGTTCTTTTAGAGCTGTTCTTTCCCGGGCGGCTGTGGTGCAACGGTCTCTGTCCCGTAGGCGGACTCTATGAGGCTGTCGGTTCTGTTGGTTTTGTTGGCATCCGCAATCATCGGGGCTGCACTCGTTGCAATAGGTGCAAAGAGGTGTGTCTGGCCGATGACCGCATACTCGACGAGGTGATTGCGGGAACCAAGACCGCCGTTTCGGCGGGAGATTGCCTGATATGCGGTAAATGTGTTGATGTTTGTCCGGCAGGCACGCTCAAATGGCGTTTTGGGCCGGCTTTTGTGCAACCGGCTGAGAAAAGCCTCCCTGCCCGGTCCCGCAAACCTCAAGGGGGTCGTTAACGATGGCGAGCCTCTCTACCTTTGTTAAGCTGGCCGCAGGACTCCTGGCAGGCTTTGAGGTGTTCAAGCGAATCGGCGGAAACGACTTTTTGTTGCGTCCTCCGGGGGCGGGAACCGAGAAAGAGTATCTCTCAAAGTGTATCCGCTGCGGCAAGTGCGTGGCTGCCTGCACCTATCGTATCCTCCATGCGGCACCTGCCGGCTCCGGGGTTAATGCCGGTACGCCTTACTTTGTTGCCCGTGATGCCGCCTGCAAACTGTGCGAGGATTTTCCCTGTATTGCTGCCTGCCCAACCGGCGCGCTCGGCGGTATTGAGAATCGCCGTGAGGTTCGTATTGGCACCGCGGTAATCAATCGCGATTACTGCATTGCGCTCAACGGGATTCGCTGCGAGGTGTGCTTTCGCTCGTGCCCGCTTAACGGCGATGCCATTAGCATTAAGCACAGTCCCCGACCCGGAGACAACATCCACACCATCTTTGAGCCGGTGGTTAACGCAGACAACTGCGTTGGTTGCGGCATCTGCGAAGAACGCTGCGTAATCTCTGACCCGGTGTTGGCCATACGGGTGACCCCTCACCTTGGAATCCACGCTTTTCCTGAACAGTGAGCCCGGCACCACTCGTTTTTGCTTTTCGGGATTCGTTTTTGCCGGTTCTTACCCTTTTCTATTTTACAAGTTTTTACTTTTTTAAAGAATAGACAAGAGATTCCTGTACACTATCTAGTAAATACTTGTTTT
>JAISPK010000069.1 GCA_031274985.1 Coriobacteriales bacterium
GTCTCTACACGTCTCCGGAGCTGGTGTCCATCACCGAGCGCATAGAGATCGATGGTTCCGTGGTAACAGACGAGGTTTTTGCGCAGGCAGTACTTCGGGTGCACGAGTGCGCCCGGGAGGCCAGGCTCGTATTGACTGAGTTTGAACTCATAACTGCCGCAGCGCTGAGCATCTTTGCCCAAAGCGAGGTTGAGTATGCGGTGTTGGAGGTAGGTCTTGGCGGTAGATGGGACGCCACGAGTGTGGTGCATCCTGTGCTGGCGGTACTCACCGGCGTAGACCTGGATCACACGGCCATCCTGGGAAACACCATTGCAGAGATTGCTGCCGAAAAGGCTGCAATCATCAAGCAGGATACAATCGTCGTTGCTGCACCAACCGATGCTCAGGCACTGGAGGTATTCAAAAAACGCTCAGAGGAGCAGGGCTCACGCTTTGTCATGGTTCCTACTGCAATCAATCAGGAGCCGGGGTCGTATCAGGCGCAAAATAAGCTCACCGCGCTCACCGCAGCTCGCGAGCTGGGACTTCCTTCCCTCCAACCAGGCTTTCTTGAAAAAGAAGCGTACGAAGTCATGGGGCGCACGGTTATCCCGGGTCGTCTCGAGGTATTGCACCGCGATCCGCTCCTGATCATTGATGCTGCGCATAATCCCGCATCAGCGCAGACGCTCGTGCAGTCTTTCAATATACCGCATGCTCTCCTCCTGCTTGCCGTATTGTCCGACAAGGACGCTCGCGGCATCGTCACTATCCTCGCTCCGCATTTTGATGAGATCGTGGTGACCCAAACCGCCAGCCCCCGCGCTATAGCGGCAGAAGAACTGGCAAAACTGGTTGAGGAGATAACCGGTAGAGCACCCCGGGTTTTTCAGACTCCGCAAGCGGCACTCAAGGTGCTGCTTAAGCAGGAGCACCCCCTGGTTGCCACAGGCTCCATTACCTTGGCCGGGGAGGTCAAGCGGCTGATGACTTGTTCAAAAACACAGATAAGCGCTACGAATGAAGAGTAGTTCTGATAAAATTACCAGGTTCTCAAAGTTCACAAACCAGAAGGAAGTCTGATGGAAGAGTTTTTAAGTTCGTTGATTACCCCTGAGGTCCAACTTGCCATTATGGCGGTTGTGGTCATCATTGCCGTTTTTTATCTCATATCAATCCTGTGGGTTGTTCGTGATGCCTATCTCCGGGGCGCCAATCCGGTGATTTGGGGAATCGTCAGCCTTATCCCCTTTATCGGTGCATTTTTCTATTCGATGATGCGTCCGCCCATGTTGCTGGCAGACAAGGACGAGCAGAATCTCGATTTTGCCCTTAAGCAGCGCCAACTCATGCACTACGGTGAATGCGGCAAGTGCGGTTATCCGGTGGAGCGCGAGTATCTGGTTTGCCCCCGTTGCAGCACGCAACTCAAGAATGAATGCCGTAAATGTGGCCATGCCCTCAATCCTGAGTGGCACGTCTGCCCCTCCTGCTGCACTCCTGTCGGTTAATCTATAGCAATGCAGATAACCCTCCCTGACGCCACACAAAAGGAGTTGCCTCAAGGTTCAAGCGTTGCCGACCTCGCTGCCGCAATAGGGCCCGGGCTGGCAAAAGTGGCCCTTGCCGGTAAGGTGGCAGGCGAGTTGGTAGATCTCTCTTATGAACTCAGCGACGGGGATGCGGTAGAGATCATTACCGAGCGATCTGCCGAGGCGCTCGACATCGTGCGCCACTCAGCTGCGCACATCATGGCGCAGGCGGTGCTGGAACTCTATCCAAGCGCGCAGTTTGGCATCGGGCCGTCTATCGAAGACGGCTTTTATTATGATATCGAGCTCGATACCTCTCTTTCCACCGAAGACTTTGCGGCTATCGAGGCCGTCATGGAGCGCATCGTTTCTGAGAAGCAGAGCTTTGTCCGCAAAGAAGTGTCTTTAGCAAGTGCCCGGGAGATCTTTGCAGGGCAGCCCCTCAAGTTAGAACTGATCAGCGAACTGCCTGCCGACGAGACGATCTCCGTTTATTCTCAGGGAGGTTTTACCGACCTCTGCCGCGGCCCTCATCTTTATCATACCGGCTTTCTCAAAGCCTTTAAGCTCACCAAGCTGGCAGGCGCGTATTGGCGCGGGGACAGCGACCGGCAGATGCTGCAGCGTATCTACGGTACCGCCTGGTTCAAGAAGGCCGACCTTGAGGCTTATCTCACCCGCATCGAAGAAGCCGAGAAGCGCGATCATCGCAAACTCGGACGCGAACTTGGCATCTATATGATGGATGAAAAGGCCGGCGTAGGTCTGCCCCTCTATCAGCCAAAGGGTGCGCGCGTTATCCGCACCATGCAGGAATGGCTCCGCCGCGACCTCTACGCCCGTGGATATGAGGAGGTCATCACCCCTCACATCTATAACGCCGAGGTTTGGAAGATAAGCGGACACTACGATTTTTATCACGACAATATGTACTTCTTTGAGATTGACGAGAGCGCGGCAAAAGACCGGTCTAAAACCAGCGAGTATGCGGTAAAGCCGATGAACTGCCCCGGTCACGTTTTGATCTACAGCAACCAGCTTCGCTCGTATCGCGATTTGCCCCTGCGCTTTTTTGAATTTGGCACGGTGTATCGCCATGAGATGAGCGGTGTGGTGCATGGTCTGCTTCGCGCAAGGGGCTTTACGCAGGATGATGCCCATATCTTCTGCCGCTCGGACCAGCTGTTAGATGAGCTCGTTGCGGTGCTCGAACTGGTCGACCACATCATGACTACCTTTGAGTTCTCCTATACCGCCGAGATTTCAACGAAGCCCGAAAAGTCCATTGGCAGCGATGAGAAGTGGGAGTTTGCCACCGAACAACTCAAGGCTGCCTGTGAAACGCACGGTCTTGCCTATGAAATCAACGAGGGCGACGGCGCTTTCTATGGCCCAAAGATCGACATCAAGGTCAAAGATGCCATCGGCCGCACCTGGCAGTGCTCAACCGTTCAGGTTGACTTTAACTTTCCTGAGCGCTTTGATCTTACCTATCGCACAGCTGACAACAGCACCGAACAACCCTGGATGCTCCATCGTGCCATCTTTGGCAGCATAGAGCGTTTTCTCGGGATACTCATCGAGCACTATGCAGGCGCTTTGCCGGTATGGTTGGCACCGGTGCAGGCAGTGCTCATCCCTATAGCGGACAGGCACACTGACTATGCAAACAAGGTGGCTGAGGAGCTTAAGTCGGTAGGTGTCAGGGTAGAGGTTGCATCGCAAAAGGAGCCCATGAAGGTCAAGGTGGCACTTGCGCAACAGCAGCAGGTACCCTATATGCTGATAATGGGCGACAAAGAAGCCGAGGATAACACGGTAAGCGTGCGCGAGAGACGCGCCGGCGACCAGGGCAGCATGCCCCTGGAAGACTTCAAACAACTGATACTTGTTGCCAGCAAAGACCTGCTCTGAATAATATCGTTCCCGCGTAACTCTCTGTCGTTCCCGCGAAGGCGGGAACCCACACTTTACAAATCCTGGAATTCTCTCTCCACCTATCCCATAAGACCGCAGACCTCTTTGAATGTAAACATCGTGTGAAACATTATGTGTACCATATATAATGACATTATGATAGACAGAGAATATTATGTATACATTATGGCTTCACGTAAGAGCGGGACGCTCTATGTTGGTATGACCAACAATTTGCCAAGACGTGTCTATGAGCACAAGAATAATCTCGTTGATGGGTTTACCAAGAAATACGGTGTACACCGCTTGGTTTGGTATGAAAGGACAGTTGATGTTAATTCTGCTTTGCTCAAGGAAAAACAGATTAAAAAGTGGAATAGGAATTGGAAGATAAGGATGATTGAAGAAAAGAATGCTGAATGGGAAGACTTGAGCAAGGATTTTATGTAGTGAAAATACTGGGTTCCCGCCTTCGCGGGAACGACAGAGGGAATGCGGGAACGACAGAGGGTATGGGTTCCCGCCTTCGCGGGAACGACAGAGGGATACGCGGGAACGACAGAGGGATACGCGGAGACGACAAGGGGTATGGGTTCCCGCCTTCGCGGGAACGACAGAGGGAACGCGGGAACGACAGAGGGAACGCGGGAACGACAGAGGGAACGCGGGAACGACAGAAGGGTGCGCGGGAGCGACAGGTAAGGCTACAGGGTGAGCTCCAGGCCAACCGGGCAGTGGTCAGAGCCGTAAACCTCTGGATAGAGAGAGGCTGAGACTATTGAGCTTGCCAGACGATCCGACACCAGAAAGTAGTCGATGCGCCAGCCGGTATTGTTAGCCCGTGCGTTGGAGCGAAAACTCCACCAGGAATAGGCGCCTGCCAGATCCGGATACAGATAGCGGAAGGTATCGGTAAAGCCGGCCTCAAGCAGCTGGGAAAAATCCTGACGCTCCTCATCAGAAAAGCCTGCGTTGCCCCGATTGGTCTTGTAATTCTTGAGGTCGATCTCGTTGTGCGCAACATTGAGGTCGCCACAGATCACCACCGGCTTGTGTTTGTCCAGCTGAGAAACAAAGCGCCTGAAGGCGGCTCCCCAGGTCAAGCGAAGATCAAGGCGTGCCAGGCCATCCTGAGCGTTAGGGGTATAGCAATTAACAAAGTAGAAGTCTTCAAACTCCAAGGCGCAGATGCGCCCCTCCTCATCCAGGTCGCATACCCCCTGCAGGCCCCGTACCGTGGCATCTCCCGGCTCAAGACCGATCTTATAGATCACGCGCAGCGGCTCTACTTTTGAGAACACCGCTGTGCCGGCATAACCCTTGCGCGCGGCGTCACACCAATAATCGTGGTACTGCTTGGGCAGCTCCAACTGTATTTGATGGGCGTGCAGCTTGGTTTCCTGTATGGCAAAGATATCGGCATCAAGGCTGTCAAATGCTTCATAGAAGCCTTTTTTTACGGTGGCACGAAGCCCGTTGACATTCCAAGAGATCATTTTCATGACTCATTCACCTCCTACAGTGGCCATCGGGCGGTCTCCACGATGCTGTTGCGGGATTTCTCCAACATTTTTGTGAATCGCCCAACATTCGGTATATGCCAAACGCGCTCAATGACATAATTGCTAGAATTATCCATCAATGAAGAAAATAATCAAAACACTTTTTTCGGGAGGGCAACAGGTTGCAGCGGCAGCCCTGCTTGCGCTGCTCTTCTCAGCAACTACTATCTTCATCTCACCTATCTACCTCAACACGTCCCTCGATTGGCACCTGTGGCTTCCAAACGGGTGGCTCATGACTTCTGCGCAGGCGTTGTTGTGGGCGCTTCCACTCTTCTTGCTCCTCCTCGTCGCACTGACCTACGGGGGAGTCTTCTTGAGGTGGCTCGCCCGGTTCAACCCCCTCAAAAAGTTGAGTTTTTCGTGGTCAAAACGCTCGGTGCTCATCACCGCGGCCATACTCCTCATTTTTTGGCTGCCCTGGATCATCATTTACTACCCGGGAAGCACCCCTTACGATCCGGTAGCGCAGATATATCAGATACACGGCTCGGGTGCCTTCAGGCCGGAGATTTGGGAGCCAACTGTAGACGGCTGGATATCCAATTCTCACCCGATTCTCCACACGCTTATCCTCGGAGGATTCTTTGAGCTGGGCAATGCCCTCGGCTCTCAGAATCTAGGGATATTTATGTACTCGCTCTTCCAGACCCTTGTGCGGGCGATTACCTTTGCCGTGGTGTGCTGCTATTTGATGCGCCTCAGGACTCCCAAGGTCTTCTGCCTGCTCACGCTCGCCTTCTTTGCTCTGTTTCCCGCGATTGCCTCCTCCTCGATGGTAACCTTCAAAGACCATCTATTCTCGCCCGTCTCTGTTATCTATGCCCTTTTAGTCATAGAGATCGTTCGAACACGGGGAGCAGCGCTCAAAAGCAAACGCTTTGTAGGCGCTCTGGCTACGGCCTCGCTTCTCATGCCCCTCCTCAAGCATCCGGGTATCTATATCGTGGTAGCTTCGGGAATCTGCCTCCTCGTCATCTATCGCCGGTACTGGAAGCAATTCCTCATCAGTCTCTCTCTCCCTATCGGCTTTGTGTATATCATC
>JAISPK010000109.1 GCA_031274985.1 Coriobacteriales bacterium
ACACACAAAACAGTTATCCGATAAAAAATTTTCTCTCACGCAGTGACTCACGCAACAACCAATAATACTGTATCTAAACGGTTAAAAATGACTAAACCCCAGTAAAAACCACGAAAAAACCACACTTGACGCTCTCTCTCAGCGTGATTTGCCCCTTGGTAGGGGGGCGGTATCGGGAGAATCGACGTTAAAGTGTTAAAATGAGAGCATGATCTCCATGCGTTCTAAGATTATCGTTGCTTCAATGAGCCTCTTCCTTTGTGTTGCGGTTCTTTTTGCTTTGAGTTGTTCTTCACTGATCACCAAGCCGCGGGAAACCACCCCGGCAGTCACCTGGCACATCGACTTTGACCGACCTTTGACGGACAGCAATCAAAAGTCACTGGACACCCCCGAAGCGTTATCTATCAGCGAGCTCCAGAGAATCCTTTCTGCCGTAGAACAAACCACCGCGCCCGCCTCCTTTGGGGGCTACCAACTGAGCGGGGCAGACGAGGGATTGCTCAACGCGGCCACAAGCTACTTAACTCAGCAGGAGTATGGATTCGGCTACGTGATGATGGATCTTTCAAGCGGTTATGGAGTTGCGTCAAACATAAACACGGAGTTCTATTCTGCAAGCAGCATTAAAGCGCCCTACGTCGTCAGCCTCCTGGCCTCCTCGCCGGAGACAATCGATTACTGGGCCTGGTCGATGGACGCAATTATCGAGTACTCAGACAACGACGAGTACTTTACGCTGCGTTCTCTCTACGACAGCGCTCCTCTCGTCAAGTGGTGCGAGAAGGCAGGGGTAGACACCTCCTTCTGCCCCGAATGGTTTCCCTGGTACTCAACAAAAACGCTCGCCAAGTTGTGGCTGAATAACTACGAATACTTTGAGAGCGATGTAGTGGGATCAAGCGAGGTGTTCTCCTGGTTTGGCGCCACCAACAATTCGGTGATCTCCGCCAACCTGGGTGGTTATTATCCGGTTTGTACCAAAGCGGGGTGGATTGCAGACGAGGAGTTCTCGGCCACCATTGATGCCGGCATCGTCTATGCCGGCAAGAGCCCCTATCTGATAATCATCATGACTGATGCGCCTGACGATATGGAGAGCCTTGACTCTCTGGTGCTGGCCCTTAACGAGATTCACGACCGCATGATTCTGGCAAGAGCGAACCAAGCCCGGCTCGCCGATAGTCAGGGAACAACCTGAGAGGAATTTATGGCTTTACCTATTGTTGCCATAGTCGGACGCCCAAACGTGGGCAAGTCAACCTTTGTTAACCGAATCGTCGGCGGGCGCGATGCCATCGTGCACGAACAGCGCGGAGTGACCCGCGACCGCTCGTATCACCGGGCAACGTGGAACGGCCGCGACTTTACGCTCATTGACACCGGTGGTATCGAAATGGAAAGCACCGATCGCTTTATTGCGCCAATCCGCGCCCAGGCACAAATGGCCATGGACGAGGCCGATATGGTGGTCTTTATCGTGGACGGCACGGTGGAGAGCACGGCCGACGACCTGGCCGTAGCGCGTATGCTCAAGAAAAGTGAGCGCCCGGTGCTTCTCGTGGTTAACAAAATGGATAACCCCGGCCGCGAAGAGGCCATCTGGGATTACTACTCGCTTGGTCTGGGCACACCCTGGCCCGTTTCAAGCGTGCACGGACATGGTACCGGCGATGTGCTCGATGAGCTGGTGGAGCTCCTCCCCGGTTTGGAAGATGGCGAGGACGAAGAGATCGAGGCAGTCAGCGTTGCCATCATCGGACGTCCCAATGCCGGTAAATCCACCCTCACCAATCGCCTGGCCGGCTTTGAACGCTCTATAGTTTCGGACGTGGCGGGCACCACCCGCGATGCGGTGGACACCCTCGCCCAACACGAGGGCAAGACGTATCGCCTGGTGGATACCGCCGGTATGCGTCGTACCGCCAAGATGGACGAGAGCGTCGAATACTATGGCTTTGTGCGCACGCTCAGGGCCATCGACCGCGCTGAGGTTGCCCTCATGCTCGTCGACGCAACCCTTGGTCTGACCGATCAAGACCAGCGGGTCGCAGGTTATGCTGCCGAGCGCGGCTCGGCCTTGATAGTACTGCTCAATAAATGGGATGCTGTCGTCGACCCGGACGCGCGCGACCAGGTGCGCGACCAGGTGCAGGACCGGCTCATCTTTGTTGATTATGCACCGGTTATCGCTATCTCTGCGCTCACGGGCCGATCGGTCCATCGCATCTGGGCTACTATCGACAAGGTCTATGCCAACTATTCCAAGCAGATTTCCACCTCAAAGCTCAACGTGTTTCTCACCGAGATCCGCGACTTTGGTCATACGGTGTCCAAGGGCAAAAAGAACCTGCGCATCAACTATGTAACCCAAACGGGCTCCGCGCCGCCGCACTTTACCTTTTTTGCCAATCATCCTGAACTCGTTGATGAGAACTACCGGCGCTATCTTGAAAACCGTCTGCGCGAGCGTTTTGACCTGGAGGGAACCCCGATCTTCCTGCACTTCAAGAAAAAAGACAGCTAAGATAGTCAAGAGAGTCAAGAGAGTCAAGAGAGCGAGCCTATGCTTATCTATATCATCAGTGTGATAATTGCCCTGGCCCTGGCCTTTTTATGCGGGTCGATTCCCTTTGCCCTGATCATCGGAAAATCGATGCGGGGTCTTGATGTGCGTGAACATGGTAGCGGCAATGCCGGCTCTACCAACGCTATTCGAGTGCTGGGCCTTGGCCCCGGCCTCCTGGTGTTTGCTGCGGATGTCTTCAAGGCCGCTTTGGGGTGCATCATCGTATTGCTTGCGGTGAACCTCTCAATCACCGTGGCTGCGACCATGGCTACGCAAGTGGCTATCGATATGGTGCTGCAAGGCACCGGGGCCCTGGAGTACGATCCTCTCGTTGCCATCATGGCTGGCGAGCAGGCGAGCTATCTCTTCAACATCCCCCTGTCTCTGGCCGTTGTTGCTACCATCCTGGGGCATATGTTCTCGCCCTTCATGGGCTTCAAGGGCGGCAAAGGCGTTGCGACAGCCCTCGGTTCACTGCTCGTGGTACTGCCCCTTGCGGCGCTCTGCGCACTGACGGTTTTTATCGTGATAGTAATCGCGACCCGATTCGTATCCCTCGGTTCGATCATAGCCGTTTCTACGGTGCCGGTGTTTACGTATTTCTTTGATCCGGCCCCTACGTACATCGTCTTTACCATTCTGGTGGCCGTAGTTGTGGTTTTGGCGCACCGCAAGAACATCATACGGCTCTCCCAAAACAGAGAGCCTCGTTTTACGCTTCCTAAGAAGGTCAGCTCATGAGAATAGCGGTCATCGGAGCCGGGAGTTGGGGCACTGCTGCCGCGTTGCAACTGGCAAACAACGGCAATGACGTGTTGCTGTGGGCGCGTCGCCCGGAGCTGGCCGAGCGCATTGAAGCAGCGGGATGCAACGAGGAGTACCTGCCCGGAGTTGCCCTCCCCAAAACTGTTAAATTTACTAGCAATATAGATGCGGCCCTGAGTACGGCTGAAGCCCTCGTTTTGGCCACACCGTCAAAGGCAGTTCGCGACCTGTGCGAACAGATCAAGCCCTGCTATAAGGCCAATACCCCCCTGGTGCTGCTCACCAAGGGAGTCGAGAACACGAGCGGCATGCTTTTGCTTGACGTGGTGGACACGGTGTTAGAGAGCAGCGGCGCAAGCGCGGTGCTCAGTGGACCCAACCATGCCGAGGAGGTTGCCCGCGGTATGGTCTCGGCCACCGTGGTTGCCTCAAAGAACCCTGAGGTCGCGCAGCTGTTTCAACAGCTGTTTTCTTCTGAGAACTTCAGGGTGTACACCTCCTCAGACAGCACCGGCGTACAGCTCTGTGGCGCAGCAAAGAATATCATCGCTCTGGCTGCCGGGATGCTTGCCGGTAGTGGCTACGGAGACAACACAGCCGCCATGCTCATGACCCGGGGCCTGGCCGAGATAAGCCGTCTGGTAGAGGCACTCGGTGGTGAGACCCAAACCTGCATGGGGCTGGCCGGCATGGGTGACCTCATCGTTACCTGTACCTCGCGTCATTCGCGCAACCGTAGCTTTGGGGTGGCCCTGGCGCAGGGAGAGACGCTTTCGCATTACGAAGAAGGCACGCACATGGTGGTGGAAGGCGCACTGGCCTCAAAAAGCGTGACCAATCTTGCTGCCCTGCATGGCGTTGAGCTTCCCATCTGCGAGATGGTGAGAAAGGCTGTGTGGGAGGGGCTTGCCCTTGACGAGATGATATCCTTATTGATGCAACGTCCGGCAAAGCCGGAATTTTACTGATGGCTGTGGGAGAGAGGGAGTTGTGGTGACGAGACCAATTCAAACGAGTCCAATCGCAGCGAGACCGATTCAGCTAGCGCCTTCGATCCTCAGTGCCGATTTTCTCAATCTTGAGCAGGCGGTAAGGCTGCTTGCCGGGTCTCCTGAGCCACCGGAGTGGTTTCATCTCGATGTCATGGATGGCCATTTTGTGCCTAACCTCACCATCGGTCCGCCTTTTGTGCGTGCGCTCAAGCGCATCACCGAGGTGCCGCTGGATGTTCATCTGATGATCGATAATCCGCACGAGCAGCTGGACTGGTACCTGGATGCCGGCGCCGATTTGCTCACGTTTCATCTTGAGGCGGCAAGACCCGGGGCGCGGGGGGCTCACAAGGGCAGCTCAGCTACTATCAAGGATCTTACCCCCGAGGAGGTCGCCTTTGTTTTGGCCTTACTGGAGCGCATCCGTGCAGCCGGTGCTTTAGCCGGGCTTTCGATCAATCCGGCAACCCCCGTTGAGCTTTTGCGGCCTTTTTACCAGCACCTGGACGTGGTGCTCCTCATGAGTGTTCACCCGGGCTTTGGCGGCCAGAGTTTTATTCCTGAGTCATTAAGCCGATTGAACGCAATTCGAGCGGACATTGCGGCGAGCGAGGCATCGGTACTCATTGAGGTCGACGGTGGCATCGATGTAAACACGGTGAGCCCGGCTGTAGAGGCCGGCGCAGAGCTGCTGGTTGCAGGCAACGCCATTTATGGCCAGACCGACCCGGTTTTAGCGTTGCAGAACATCCGTAGAGCAGTCTATAACGACTGTTGCGGGTAAATCCTGCTCCGTGAGGCTTACGCAATATCCCAAGAGGTACAATTAATAAAACATTTTTGAAGTAGGGACTACATGGTACGAACGGTGCGCACCAAGGCAAACAGGAAAGATGAGCTGAGGCTGGATTCCACTCACCTGATTGCTTTTGATATGGCACACACTGCGCTGAGAACAGGGCTTGCCAGCGCCAGCACTTTGAATATCATCCAATTCCATACGCTTATTAAGGTTTTTACCACCGGTACAATGGGCCTCTCGCAAACCGACCTCTGTGTTTGCCTCGACCTCAAGCCTAATGTGGTGTCTCTGGCAGTGCAGGTGCTTGAAGAAGCGGGCCTGATTTCGCGCACCAAAGGCGACGATGGCGACGGGCGGGTCAAGGTTGTCCGGATCACCGATGCGGGGTGTGACCATACCGCTGTGGTAAACGTGTGCATCATCGAGCAGCTCTATACGATATTCCCCACACAGAATAAACTCTTCCGCAGCATCCTCGAGGCTTCTATTGCCGCCGGCGCAAACATCGATCCCCCTGCTTCAGAAGATATTGTCAGGCGCTTTCTTGCTTCGCGTGCGCTGGTGTCGCTCGAGCTGATTCGCAGGACGTTTGAGACTATGCTGCGCAATCTGGCAGGCGTTTCTTTCAATGAGTACCGCATTTTGCAGCGCCTGAGCGAGGTAGGTACGCCGCTGCGCAGTGTGGATCTGGTGCATCAGCTCTGCTTGTCGCCGGC
>JAISPK010000031.1 GCA_031274985.1 Coriobacteriales bacterium
CAGGGGTAATTTAAGAACCTGGAGCGCGTGCGGGGCTATTTGCGGAGCAAAACAGCCCCGCGGTTTGGCGGAGGCCTCCAGGTTCTTAAATTACCTCTGTCTTTAGCGGGGGCTGAACAGGTAAGCGACAGGTCGCAGGAGCTTTTCAACAAATCAGATCAATTTTGTGTTTGAAGGGTACCAAAGCGGTACCCTTCTGTACGTAAATAATGCAAGAGCCTCTCAAGGGCAACTATCCCGGTTTCAGAAAAGGCGGTGTCTTCTACCTATGAAAAAGTTCAAGACCGAGAGCAAACGTTTGCTCGACTTGATGATCAACTCTATCTATACCCATAGAGAGATCTTTTTACGCGAGCTCATCTCCAATGCTTCGGATGCGCTCGATAAGATCTACCTTTTGAGTCTCACCAATCGCAGTATCAAGGTGACCCGTGGAGAGCTGGGTATCACCCTGGCTTTTGACGGAGAGGCACGCACTATCACGGTCTCCGACAATGGTATTGGCATGACCCGCGACGAACTGGACAGGAACCTTGGCACCATTGCGCATTCCGGCAGCCTGGAGTTTGAGCTTAACAGAGACGCAGCCGCCGACGAAGAGGCCATCGGGCTCATCGGGCAGTTTGGCGTGGGCTTTTATTCAGGTTTTATGGTTGCCTCTCAGGTGCGGGTGGTTTCGCGAGCCTCAGGCGAAGAACAGGCTTATGCGTGGGAAAGCAACGGGGTGGACGGCTACACCATTGAAGAAGCCAGCAGGGCTGAGCATGGCACTGACGTTATCCTCACGCTCAAACCCGATACCGATGAAGATAATTACCGCCACTATCTCTCAGAATATGAGCTGAGGCATCTGGTTAAGAAGTACAGCAATTACGTGCGCTATCCCATAAAGTTGGAGGTGGACAGAGAGCGCGAGCTGCCAAAGCCCGATGACGCAGACGACAGCTATGAGCCCCAGTTTGAGAGCTACCGGGAGCTGGAAACGCTTAACTCCATGACCCCTATCTGGAAGCGTCGCAAGGCCGATATCAGCGAGGAGGATTACGCCGAGTTTTACAAGAGCGACTTTCACGACTTTGCCGCTCCGGCAGCCACCTTTACGATTAAAGCTGAGGGAACGCTCAACTATGACGCACTCCTCTATGTGCCCTCCCATGCTCCCTTTGACCTCTATAGCAAAGACTACGAAAAGGGCCTCGCTCTCTACAGTTCTAATGTCATGATCATGGAAAAGTGCCCGGATCTGCTTTCGGATCACTTCAACTTTGTGCGTGGAGTGGTGGACAGTGCAGACCTGGATCTTAATATCTCCCGTGAAACCCTGCAGAAGAACAATCAGCTGCAGGCCATCGCCAGACGCATAGAAAAGAAGATTACCAGCGAGCTTGCTGCTCTGTTGCAAAACAACCGAGAGCTCTACGAGAGTGTTTATGAGTGCTTTGGCCGTGGCTTTAAGTATGGCATCTACACCAGCTATGGATCGCTCAAGAGTACGCTGGCAGACCTGCTGCTCTACTACTCGGCCAGGGAAGAAAAGATGATTACCCTGCGCGAGTATCTTGACGGCGCCCCCGCCGGGCAGGAGGCCATCTACTATGCTGCCGGCGAGGACGAGGGCTTATTGGCAAAGATCCCTATGGTCAAAAGTGTGCTTAACCGGGGCTACGACGTACTGCTCTGTACCCAGGACGTTGACGATTTTTGCATGGGCGTCATGCGAGATTACGACGATAAGCCGCTCAAGAACGTCGCCAGTGCCGATTTGGGGCTGGAAAGCGAAGAAGAAAAGAAGGCCACCGAAGCAAAATCCCGGGAATACGACGATCTCTTCTCTGCAATGCAGGCGATACTTGAGGGCAAGGTGACCAAGGTTACGCTCTCTACCCGTCTGGCAGATATGCCTGCGGGCATCAGCGCAGAGGGGCCGGTGTCCCTGGAGATGGAACGCGTGCTGGCAGGTATGCCTGACGGCGGCAAGATCAAGTCGGAGCGGGTACTTGAGCTCAATGCAGAGCATCCCGTTTTTGCCAGACTGGTACAGGCGCAAGAAAACGATGCCGAGCGCCTGGCTCTGCTCACCGGCGTGCTCTACAGCCAGGCACTGATGGTTGAGGGGCTGCCTGTGGGTGACCCGGTGGAATTTGCTCAAGCCATAAGCCAACTGCTCGCGTAACAGAAACGGGGTTATCAGCCCTGTCCCTGTCCCGTGACCATCGGGCTTGCGATACAGGTCAGTTGCGTTTTAGACAAGACAATATCAACGAAGAGTGGTAACCTATCTGCTTGCAAAACACCAACCGCTGAAAAGCAGCCCGAGGAGGCATACATGAGAATTTTTGGTATGGGAATGCCGGAGATGATTATCATCTTATTGGTGATACTGGTTATTTTTGGTCCCAAGAATCTACCAAAGCTGGGTTCTGCACTCGGGAAAGCCGTCAAAGGCGTTCGCGAGGGCGTTGACAGCGTTAATTCTGAGCTGGAAGCCGCCAAGGGGTCTGCTGAAAAGGCCGCCAAGGGTAGCAAGGAAGAAGATCCCATTACGGCAACGGCAGTTGTTGAAGAAGTCCCAGCGCAAGAAGCAGCGCAAACGGCCGCAGCCGGTTTTTGCTCTCAGTGTGGAACCGCCCTTGAGGCAGACGCAAAGTTCTGCAAGAGTTGTGGTGCTGCCAGCAGCTGAGAATTCTTAGGTGCTTTTAACGGCATACGTGGTAACAACTGCCCGTATGCCGTTTGTATTACCGTGGAGGGCCCCCGGGCTCGCCGTAATTGTTCATAGTAATGGCGACAAAGACAGGTGGAAGCATTATGCTCAGAGAGATCATTCTCACCGAAGAGGGTCAGGAAGAACTGAGAATCGAGCTTGAGAGGCTTGAAACAGTAAAGCGTGCCGAAGTGGGGGAGCGCATTAAAAATGCTCGCGAGTTTGGAGACATCTCCGAGAATTCTGAATATGACGACGCCAAAAACGAGCAGGCATGGCTGGAGAGCCGCATTGCCGAAATCAATCACATTCTTGCCAATGCTACGGTTGTTGAGGCGCCCAAGCGCTCCAATAAAGTGGCTATTGGCAATAAGGTCACGGTGCAAACGGAGGGTGGCGCCGAGCGGCAGTTTACTATCGTAGGCATTGCCGAGGCCGACGCAGCCCGGGGCAAGATATCCAATGTGTCGCCCATGGGAGCGGCTTTGCTCGGAGCCCACAAGGGAGACGTGGTTGTTGCTGAAGGCCCGACGGGCAAAGAGATCAAGATGACTATCCTTAAGATTGGAAAAAAGTAGACAGGCAGCTTTGATGAGTGACGTAGTTGACGATCCTATTGAGGTGAGAAAGGCAAAGCGTCAGGCCGCCCTCGATGCCGGCGCCAATCCCTACGCCTTTAGCTATGAGGTAAGCGCCAAAACCGCTGAGTTGGAGGAGCGCTACGCAACGCTGCCCGATGGTGAGACCACCGAGGACACCGAAACAGTAGCCGGCCGTATCATGGCCATTCGCAACCAGGGCAAGGCTGCTTTTATAGTGCTCCGTGATGGCACGGGGGATATCCAACTGTTCTGCCGGGTCAACACCCTGGGCGAAGAAGCCTATGCGCAGCTGGGAGACCTGGATATTGGAGACTTTGTGGGAGCAGAGGGTCTGGTGATACGCACCCGACGCGGGCAGCTGTCGATCCAAGCCCACAGCGTACAACTCCTTACCAAGAGTCTCAGGCCTTTGCCCGAGAAGTTCCACGGTCTTTCGGACAAGGAGACCCGCTATCGCCAGCGTTACGTTGACCTGGTGATGAACCCGGAGGTCAAAGAGGTTTTTGCCAATCGCTTTAAGATCATCGATGCCATGCGCAGCGAGGCAAAAGCGCGGGGCTTTGTTGAGGTGGAAACCCCTATGCTCCATCCCATTCCCGGCGGTGCGGCTGCTAAGCCTTTTGCCACGCACTATAACGCTCTCAGCAGGGACTTTTATATGCGGGTGGCGCCGGAGTTACACCTTAAGCGCCTGTTGGTAGGCGGTTTTGAGAGAGTCTTCGAGATCAATCGCTGTTTTAGGAATGAGGGCATGGACCATTCGCATAATCCGGAATTCACCATGCTGGAAGCGTACCAGGCCTATACCGACGTAGAGGGCATTGCAGAGTTTACGCGTGAAGTGATTCAGGCTGCCTGCCTTGCTGCAAACGGTACCCTGTGTTTTGAGTACCAGGGCCACCAGATTGATCTGGGCGGTGTCTGGCCGGTGCGGAGCATGCTTGAGTTGGTGAGCAACCATCTTGGCCAGGAGATATCCTTTGACTGCGATATAGAATTGCTAAAAACGTTAGCAAATAGTAATCACCTTGCCATCCAGCCGCAATGGGGCAAGGGTAAACTGATTGGTGAGTTGTTTGATGCACTGGTCGAGCCAACGCTTATCCAGCCGGTTTTTGTTTCTGACTATCCCCTGGAAACGAGCCCTCTGGCCAAGAAGAAGGCAGACGATGCCAACCTCACCTGCCGCTATGAGTTATTCATCTGCGGTCGCGAGTACGCCAATCTGTTCAGCGAGCTCAACGATCCGGTTGATCAACGAGAGCGGTTTGAGGCTCAAGTTGCCGCAAAAGCTGCGGGCGACGAAGAGGCGATGGGGTATGATGAGGATTATATCCGTGCGCTGGAGTATGGAATGCCTCCTGCCGGTGGTGTCGGCATTGGAATTGACAGACTGGTGATGCTACTCACCAACGTGGAATCCATACGTGACGTTTTGCTGTTTCCACAGATGCGCGAGGAGAGCTTTTCTTCGTAGTTGCGTTGTATTAGGGTGGAAGGAATAGAGTATGTCTTTTGACAGATTTACCGATAAAGCTCGCGCGGTTTTAGCGGCAGCTCAGGAGGAGGCCCGACAATTGGGCCAGTCCAACGTGGGCACCGAGCATCTGCTTTTGGGCCTGCTGCGCGAGAAAGAGGGTATCGCAGCCCAGGCTCTCGAAAAACTGAGTGTTAAGTACGATGAAGTGCTGGTGCAGGTTAAGTCCATCGTCAATGTGGGCGAAGAGCCACCGGTGGGCCATCTCTCCTTTACTCCGCGGGTAAAACGAGTGCTGGAGTATGCCCTGCGCGAGACCATGCAGCTCGGTCAGAGCTACATCTCCACCGAGCATCTCCTGCTCGGCATTGTCCGTGAAGGCAACGGACAGGCTATTCAGGCGCTCTCACAGATGGGCATCGATGGCGAGATGATCAAAAAGGCCATCATTGAGCAGCTGCAGAAGAATTCTGCCTTTGCCGGGCATCCGGATATCGCCGATGCCGAGATCGACCCCGGCGATGGTGCCGGAATACTCAGGGAGTTTGGCACCAACCTCACCCAGGAAGCCATCGAAGGCAAACTTGACCCCGTGGTGGGACGCGAGCTTGAGATTGAGCGCGTCATGCAGATACTCTCCCGGCGCACCAAGAACAACCCGCTGCTTCTGGGCGATCCGGGCGTGGGCAAGACCGCCATCACCGAGGGTCTGGCGCAGCTCATCGCCTCTGAGCAGGTGCCGGACATCCTCCGTGGCAAGCAGATTGTGA
>JAISPK010000071.1 GCA_031274985.1 Coriobacteriales bacterium
AGCATCCGGGTATCTATATCGTGGTAGCTTCGGGAATCTGCCTCCTCGTCATCTATCGCCGGTACTGGAAGCAATTCCTCATCAGTCTCTCTCTCCCTATCGGCTTTGTGTATATCATCTTTCCCTACCTGTTATTTCCGATGCTCCACGTGGTGCCGGCCGGCTCGCAGGATGTCTTCGGCCCCATGCTCTCGCAAACGGCGCGCGTCCTTCGCGACCATCCCGACGCTCTGAACAGCGAAGAGCGCGAGACCCTCCATAAAGTGGTGCCCTACCGGGTTATGGCTACGGGCTATAGCACCGCCAGCACCGACTATGTAAAGGGCAATTTTCGCCAGGATTCCAGCCTGTCAGAGCGCCTGGACTATCTTGCGCTTTGGGCAAGACAGGGCTTCAGATACCCGATTGAATACTTTGAGGCATTCTTCACCATCCAGTCGGCATGGTTTAGTCCTGATCGCGGTTGGGACATTTTTGACAACCTCTATCCCGGCACTGCACAGCATGTAGTGGATCTGGTGGGTCACAACAATCGCCTGCCCTTTAACAAGGCAAAACAAGTGCGCCAGCAGCTGTACTTTGACGGCCCGGTACAACTCTACCCGGCAAAGCAGTTCATGCGCTACACTTTTCACCACCTCCATGAAGCCCCGGTTGTCGGCATTTTGTTTGCCAAGCCGCTCTACACCTTTTACCTGCCCTTTATTGTCTTTGCGGTGGTATTGATCAATAAACGTCGCTTCCTGCCGGCCTTTATTCCTGCGATCTTCTCTTTTGGCGTGCTGCTCATATCTCCCATGGATATGTCCCGCTACGCCCTTCCTTTGCTGGAGGCAACGCCGCTGTTCCTCGGCCTTGCGATACTGTCGTTAATGTATCCGCAAAAGTATCTCCAAAACTCAAAGCACCCAAAGCGCTATGATAGAATAGTTGCTGAGGACACCGAACCAGCGATCCCAGAGGACGGCCATGCGTGAGCGCAAAATAGCGGTACTGATTCCCTGTTACAACGAAGAGCAGACCATAGGCAAGGTTATTGATGACTTTGCCCGCGAGCTTCCCCATGCGACGATTTACGTCTACGACAATAATTCGTCAGACAACTCGGTTGCTGCGGCAAAGGAGCATGGCGCGGTGGTGCGCCTTGAGACCCGCCAGGGCAAGGGCAATGTCGTCAGGCAGATGTTCAGAGAGATTGACGCAGACTACTACGTCATGGTAGACGGGGACGACACCTATCCTGCCGAGCATGTTCACGACATGCTGCAGCCGCTTTTTAACGGCGAGACCGACATGGTCATTGGAGACCGGCTCTCAAACAGAACCTACAAAAAAGAGAACAAGCGGGCATTTCACAGTTTTGGCAACAACCTGGTGCGTTTTTTGATCTATCTGATCTACCGGGTCAACATCGTGGATGTGCTTACCGGCTACCGCGCTTTTAACCGCATCTATGTGAGAACCTGTCCGATTATCTCACGGGGCTTTGAGGTCGAGACCGAACTCACCATTCACACCATTGACAAAAACTGGCGCTTTGTAGAGGTGCCTATAGAGTACCGGGACAGACCATTGGGTTCTGAGTCAAAACTGAGCACCTTTGACGACGGCTTCAAGGTCTTGCTGACGATATTCACGCTCTTCAAAGACTACAAGCCCCTGGTATTGTTTACGTTGGTGGGTGCGATACTCATGCTCGTCGGCATCGTGCTCGGTGGCTCGGTGGTTGTTGATTTTGTGCGCACGGGGCTGGTGGAGAGATTCCCCACTGCAATCCTCGCTGTTGGTTTTGTGGTGGTGGGGCTCCTGGCCATTTCCTGCGGGCTGATTCTCGACACCACGGTCAAGGGTTGGCGCAAGCAATACGAGCTTACCGTTTCTCATGATTATGCTGCGCAGGAACGTTCCAGACGCTACACCGATGAATAAAGAAAGCCTGCGACTCAACAAACTCATAAAACAGGGGGCACGTTATCTCATAGTTGGCTTTAGTTCGTTTGCCCTTGAATTCCTCCTCTTCTTTGTGCTCTTTGAGGTATTGGGTGTCTTTGTGGTGGTAAGCAACGTTATTGCCATTGCAGTGGCCTCGCTCTATAACTTCATCATGAGCCGCGAGTGGACCTTTAAGTCAACGTCAAGCCTCATGCGCTCGATAGTTTTATATTTAATTCTCTTTGCCTGGAACCAATTCTTCTCATCTTGGGTCATAATTACACTCATGAACTGGGGGGTGTCAGCTGAGCTGGCAAAGATAGGAACTATGGCAGTTATCGTGTGTTGGAATTTTGTCTTGTACAGAAAGGTGGTGTTTAAGTAGGCCCATGGAAACGTCAAATACCTTCTATGAAAAGTATGCCCTACTGGTAGTACTCGGCCACTACGGGAGCGGAAAAACCAATCTCGCCCTTAATCTTGCTAAAAAACTCAGTGATCTGGGACGACCGCCACTGGTTGTTGACCTTGATGTGGTAAACCCTTACTTCAGAACCACGGATTATCAGGAATTAACCGACCGGGAGGGCATAGAGGTCGTAGGGCCGGTATTTGGCAACTCAAGTTTAGACGCGCCGTCTTTGGCGCCGGGAATCGACTCTATGATCAGGGAAGCAAGCCTGCAACGTCCGGTGATCCTTGATGTAGGCGGTGACCCGGATGGCGCAAGAGCGCTGGTACGCTATGCTCCTGAGATCCGCAGCGTTGAAAACAGGCTCACCTTGCTCGTGGTTAATGCGCGAAGGCCTGAGTCGCAACAAGTTGAAGATAATCTCATGATGATAGGCGCAATCAGCGGAATGACCAATCTTCCCATTGAGGCTCTCATCGGTAACACCCATCTCGCAGAATTCACTACGTTTGAGACAATCGAGCAGTCGCTGGAACTGCTTGAAGAACTCTCCACCATCAGCAGGCTGCCGCTTATGGCAGTCACCATTCCGGCCGGGCTTACCGTGCCTCCTGGCAGCGAGGATCTCTACCTCCCCATAGAGCGACTGGTGCGAACCAGCTGGCAATAACAGACATAACCACCGCTAACCGTAAACTCCGGGTATTCTCCGTAACATTTATGAGAGAATACTCGGATACTATTTTTCGGAGGAATAATGGCAAAAGTAACCGTTGATATTGAGTATTGTAAGGGGTGTGGTTTGTGCGTGGATTTTTGTCCTGAGGGTATTATGCAGATGGATAATGACGTAATCACCCAAAAGGGCTATCATCCCGCGCACTGCGTGGATCTGGACAAGTGCACGCTGTGCCTGAACTGCGCGACGATGTGTCCCGATGTGGCTATCAGGATTGAGAGGTAGTCATGAGCGAGAAGATCTTAATGAAGGGCAACGAAGCACTGGCAGAGGCGGCCATACGGGCCGGCTGTCGCCACTTCTTCGGGTACCCCATAACGCCGCAGTCTGAGCTGGCTGCCTATATGGCCAAGCGTCTGCCCAAGATGGGAGGCACCTATTTGCAGGCCGAGAGCGAGGTAGCTGCCATCAACATGGTCTACGGAGCCTCAGCTGCCGGAGTTCGAGTCATGACCTCGTCCTCGTCGCCGGGCGTAAGCCTCAAGGGAGAAGGCATCTCCTACATGATAGGCGCAGACCTGCCGGGTCTTATCGTCAACATAAACCGGGGCGGCCCCGGCCTGGGCAGTATCCAGCCTTCACAGGCTGATTATTGGATGGCTACGCGCGCAACGGGCCACGGCGACGGACACGTATTCGTGCTGGCGCCATCCACGGTGCAGGAGATGGCCGATCTGGCACGCATGGCCTTTGATCTGGGAGACCGCTATCGCATGCCTGCCATGATCTTGGCTGATGGCCTCCTGGGCCAGATGATGGAGCCGGTAGAGATGCCGGATCCCATCAATCCCGCCGATCTGCCTCCCAAACCCTGGGCGACAACCGGCACAAAGGGCGAGCGCGAGCACAACATCGTTAATTCACTGAGTCTGGTATCCCAGGTGCTCGAAGATATGGTCCTTGAGCGCAACGAGCGCTATCAGCGCATCAAAGAAGTTGAGCAAATCGCCCAACTGGAGCACACCGAAGACGCCGAGCTGGTGGTTGTTGCCTACGGCGCGGCTTCGCGCATTGCCCGCAGTGCGGTTAATGCGGCGCGTGAAGAAGGGCTCAAAGTAGGCATGATCCGACCGATTACTCTCTGGCCGTTTCCCACCAAGGCAATCGAAGATGTCTGCGCTACCGCACAGGCCTTCCTCTCGGTTGAGCTCTCAACCGGTCAGATGGTCGATGACGTTAAACTGGCCGTTTCGGGCAGACGTCCGGTGAGTTTCTTCGGTCACAGCGGCGGCATTGTCCCCACTCCGGCCGAGGTGCTGGTGGCCATCAAAAAGGCCCTGGCCGGCGAGGTGTTCCACATCCTGCCCTTCCACAGCAAACTGGAAGCAGGTGATTAACATGGCAGCAGAAAAAAGCCCGGTGTTATTTGAGCGCACCTCGGCGCTCACCGACAAAGTGACCAACTATTGCCCCGGTTGCCTTCACGGCATCACCCAGCGCCTGGTTGCCGAGAGTCTCGACAGGCTTGGTCTTGCAGACACTGCGGTGGGCGTGAGTCCGGTTGGCTGCGCGGTTATCGCCTACGAGTTCTATAGCTGTGACATGGTACAAGCCGCACATGGACGTGCTCCGGCGGTAGCAACCGGCCTCAAGCGCGCTCGTCCCGAGAACACTATCTTCACCTATCAGGGAGATGGCGATTTGGCCTCTATCGGCATGGCGGAGACTATCCATGCAGCAACCCGTGGCGAGAATATCACCGTGATTTTCATAAACAATGCCATATATGGCATGACCGGCGGCCAGATGGCACCGACGACATTGCCCGGCCAGATCACGCAGACCTCGCCCTATGGTCGTGATGTCAAAGCAGCCGGTAACCCCATTCGCGTATGCGAGCTGCTCTCCAGCCTGGATGGCGTTGCGCTGGCGCAGCGTGTCACCGTGGATACCCCCTCTAACGTGCGCAAGGCGGCAAAAGCCATTCGCAAAGGTTTTGAGTATCAGAGGGAGGGCCTCGGCTTTTCCATCATAGAGGTGCTTTCCTCCTGTCCCACCAACTGGGGCATGACGCCCTACAAAGCGCTCGAGTGGTTGCGCGAGAACATGATTCCGTACTACCCCCCGGGTGTTTACAAAGACGTCAAGGCAGGTGAGTGAGATGACTCAGGAATACAGGGATTTGAGCGAGGCAAAAGAACTGAGCATTCTGCTGGCAGGTTTTGGTGGACAGGGTATCTTGTTTGCCGGCAAGCTGGTAGCCTACGCAGGCCTTTTAGACGGGCGTGAGGTTAGCTGGTTGCCGAGTTATGGCCCGGAGATGCGTGGTGGCACGGCCAACTGCTCCGTTTGCCTGTCAGATTCTCCGATTGGCTCTCCGCTGGTCACCGACCCGGATGTGCTGGTTGCCTTTAACCGGCCTTCTTACGACAGTTTCATCGACAAGGTCAAGCCCGGTGGTCTGGTATTGGTAGATAAGAGCATGATCGATGTGTGCCCCCTGAGAGCTGATATCCGTTTTGAGGGTATTGAAGCTACGAGACTTGCTGAAGACAATGAGTTGAGCGGTCTGGGCAACGTGGTTGCCGTAGGCAAGCTCTTGCAACTCACCGGCTTCAGCACCGTACCCCAGGTAGAGATTGCCATAGAAAAGAGCGTCAGTGCAAAGCATATTGACTTGCTTGAGTTCAATAAACAGGCGCTGGCACTGGGATTTGCGCATCAATCAGAAGCAGATTGCGCACGATAGTTTAAGCGGAACCCGTGTTGAGAGTTAAGGGGTAAGAGGTGCGTTATGGTTGACACAATTAAACAGAGCAGCAAGATACAAACTGAACTCGCCGATCTTGGCAAACGCCTGGCGGGGCTGCGCGATGCCTGTGGTTTTCTCCAGGATGAATTTGCCGGCATGCTCGGTATCAGCCAACAGGCGCTTGCGGGTTATGAGGAAACCGGTTTTGATATTCCCATCAGCGTGCTGATGCATGCAGCCCGACTCTGTGACGTAGACATGGCGGTTTTGCTCACCGGATCCAGTACGCATCTTCACACCTATCAGGTGGTACGAGCAGGGGAGGGGCGAGTAGTCGACCGCTTTCCCGGTTACCACTTTGAGGACCTGGCCTACAACTACGGTGGCAAGGTCATGCAGCCCTTGCTGGTATCGCTTGAAACAACCGATGAACCAGCTCAACTGGTCACCCACGGTGGCCAGGAGTTCAACTACGTCGTCGCCGGTAAGGTAATACTGGTGTTCGAGGACAAGGAGATAGAACTGGATGTGGGGGACAGCGTGTACTTTAACCCACAGATACCACACGGACAGCGGTGTGGATCCAGTCAAAGTGCGGTATTTGTCACGATTATCACCGACTAAACTAACCGCGCGATCTCTAAGGAATAAACTATGAATCATCTTTTAAAGCAATATTGCCCTCGCATTGAGTTTGACTCATACGAGGACTTTTACCAAAACTTCAAGATCAACGTGCCTGCCAACTTTAACTTTGCCTATGACGTGGTAGACGAATGGGCGCACGTTGAGCCTGAGAAGATTGCCCTGGTATGGTGCGACGATGCGGACGACGAAAAGGTGCTGACCTTTGCGCAGCTCTCAGAGCTTTCCAAGCGGTTTGCCAATGCGCTGCGTGCGCAGGGCATTGGTAAAGGCGATATCGTTTTGCTGATGCTGCGTCAGCGCTGGGAGTATTGGGTGAGTGCAGTGGCCCTCCATCGTCTGGGCGCCATCCTTATACCTGCTGCCGTGCAGCTCAGCACCAAGGACATCATCTATCGGGTCAACAGTGCTGAGGTCAAGGCGCTCATTGCCCTGGAAAATGACTACGTGTTCACGCAGATTGAGGCAGCGCTTCCTGAATGCCCCACGCTGGGAACCCTGATCAGCGTAAACGCTTTGGAGAGCACGAGGCCCATTGCTGCAAACGAAGAAATAGCCTGGCAATCCTGGGACAGTTTAGTTGAGCAGGCGAGTGCTGAGTGGCAGCGCCCTCAAGGGGAATTGGCCA
This sequence comes from Coriobacteriales bacterium, assembly GCA_031274985.1. Lineage (GTDB taxonomy): Bacteria > Actinomycetota > Coriobacteriia > Coriobacteriales > UBA8131 > WQXH01. The sequence goes on from JAISPK010000071.1 coordinate 7,049, forward strand.
CCACGAGCAGCGATATCATGCTCATCTACTTTACCAGCGGCACAACCGGGTATGCAAAGATGTGTTGCCATAATTTTGCCCATCCGCTGGGGCACATCATCACGGCAAAATACTGGCAGCAGGTCCAGGAAAACAAGCTGCACTGCTCGGTGACCGATTCGGGTTGGGCCAAATTCGGCTGGGGAAAGATCTACGGTCAGTGGATCGCCGGTGCGGCAGTCTTTGCCTATGACACCGGCAAGTTCGATCCTAAGAGGCTCCTCGAGCGTATAGCGCGCTACCAGGTCACGACCTTCTGCGTGCCTCCTACCATGTATCGCTTTATGCTACAGGAAGACATGTCTGCCTTTGATCTATCTTCTGTGGAGACGTTTGCTACTGCCGGAGAGCCGTTGAATGCCGAGGTGACCCTCAAATGGGAAGAGGCTACCGGCAAGCGCATCCGGGAAGGCTTTGGACAAAGTGAGGGGCCGGTGCTTCTGGCGACCTTTCCGTGGCTGGACCCCAAGCCGGGTTCTATGGGCAAACCTTCTCCGCTCATGAACATCAAACTCTTAGATACCGCCGGGCGCGAGGTCCCGGACGGCGACGAGGGCAATATCTGCGTTACCGGACTCAAGGAGGCCTATCCTCCCGGCTTATTTGTGGGCTATTATCACGATGAGATGCGCACCGAGGAGTCGGTGGGCGGTGCCTACTACAATCTCAACGATGTTGCCTGGCGGGACAGCGACGGCTACTTTACCTTTGTGGGTCGCAGCGACGATGTCATCAAATGCAGTGGTTATCGAATCAGCCCCTTTGAGGTAGAGAGCGTGCTGCTTGAGCATCCTGCGGTTATCGAGAGTGCGGTTACCGCTTACCCGGACGAGATGCGTGGTTCGGTGGTCAAGGCTACCGTGGTGCTCACGAATGACTACAGCGCTTCTGACGATTTGGTCAAGGAGCTGCAGAACTACGTCAAACACAACACCGCTCCCTATAAGTATCCCCGCATCGTAGAGTTTGTCGACGAGCTGCCCAAGACCATCGGCGGCAAGATCAAGCGGGCGCAGATAGCGGCAAAAGACGCCGGCCGCACCTGGTACGAAGAAGACAAATAGTGTGACAGAGGGGGCGTTACGAACCGCCCCCTCTGAGAGTAAGGATTAAACCTCCGCAGGTTTTACCCGTTTGAAGGTCAACGCAAACGCTACGATCTCGAGAGCGAGTAGCGCTGTAAACACGACTGTCCAGTGGTTAACCAAAACCATCAGTTGACTCATGTCCTCAACAACCAGAAACATCATTGCCCCAAGGAGCGCAACAACCAGCGTGGCAACGAGCATTGCACTGCGATGCTGTTTAAATGAAGTGTTGCTTGCTGAATTATTCTTTCTCCGCTGCTGATGTCTAAGTGTGCGGCCGCCCACAACGAGCGCCAGAATCACGCCAACGATACACAGCACCAGGTTGGCCAGCGCCCACACCAGGGCATTGTGCGAACCACCACTGAGCGGTATCTGAAGACCTCCCAGGGTAAAGATGGGTACGCCCTCATCCCTGATTGCGCTCAACACCTCATCAGGAGTCAGATTTGTGCTCAGGGGCTGAATGAGAGTATCGCGTACCTCTGGAGCGAGCCCGGGATTCGCAACAGGTTTGAGTGGAGGCTCAACCAGTGGATCAGGTGTAGGTTCCGTCGCAGGGTCCGTAATTGGGTCAACTCCCGGGTCCGGATTTGGATCCGGCGCAGGATCCGGCGCAGGATCCGGGGCAGGATCAGGGCCCGGGTCAGGATCAGGGATAACACCAGGTTCATCAGCTTTTTCCCACTGAGCAAAGATCTCAAGGTTGCCGACGATGTTATAGGCGCTCAAGCTTTCCCCGTCTAAGTAAGCGGTGCCACCACCTTCGGAAAGCGTGTTCCAGCCGGTAAAGCTGTAGCCGCTCCTGATAAAAGCGTTATCTTTGAGCGTAACGGGGTCATTGTAGTAGGCGGTAGTGTTAGCCATCGTGCCCGAACCACCGTTGGAGTTGTAGATAATACTAAAGCTGAGAGGCTGCCAGTGTGCCTTTACGGCAACTCTCTCTTCTGGCATGATAAAGGAACTCTGAGCCTCAGGACTATCAAGCGTTATAGCACCTTCCTCAATGCTCCAATAATCGAATTCGTAACCGGCAAGACCGCCTGCATCAATGTTAACTTGCTCATCAGCACAGTAGAAGCCCTGACCGGTTATCCAGGCATAGCTATCGATTACGTTGACGTAATAGGAGCACTTTTGCCATATGGCCACAAAGGTGACATCCTCTTCCGGCATGGTCATTTCGGCAATTTGCCAGTATTCATACCAAGTGTCGTTATATATCCAACCACAGAAGTCCCAACCAGGTACGCTGTCTACCCATGGCACATGACCGGACCCGTTTGAAGCAAAGGCAGGGATGGGATCGCCATAGGTAAGACCGCTGTAGGTCTCACTATCAGGTGTCCAGGTACCCACCATGCCCGGATCATAAACAACCTGATACTCATTGGGTTGCCACTGGGCAGTGGAAACGGTTGGCTCAAAGGCGCCAAAGGCTAAAGGTGGCACCAGAACCACCACCAGAATGGTAGCTACCAAAACCCCCAGGGTTTTGCCGATAAAACTCCTGTTACCACGGTTTAAGTGTCTCTTTTTTGCTTTCACAAGAAGCCCCCCTCTATTCCCTTGATAAAACCCTGCACCAAAAAATTACTTTTACGTCTACTACCATAGCATCCGAATAAACAGAAAAACTAAAACTCCATAAAATCATCATAAGTGTCTTAAAGTAAGACCTCACACAAAATCTCTCCTGCGTTCGATGCCCTCTGGGGCCAGCGCTCTGGTATAGTGCTAAAGAACAGTTTTAGCGAAAGAAGGGTAAGCATGGCACGCTACTTTGATGAGGTTGCGCACACGTTCAATGAGTATCTTTTGATACCGGGGTATTCCAGCGCAGAATGCATGCTGGACAGGGTGGATTTGAGTACTCCCTTAGTACGTTATAAGCGTGGGTGCGAGCCCGCACTCAAGCTCAATATACCGCTCACCTCGGCTATTATGCAGAGCGTCAGCGACGACACCATGGCTATCTCGCTGGCTCGCGAAGGGGGTCTCTCCTTTGTGTACAGCTCGCAGCCGGTAGAGCAAGAGGCAGCAATGATTGCCAAGGTCAAGGACTATAAGGCCGGCTTTGTGGTGAGTGATTCCAACCTCAGCCCAAACATGACCCTCAAAGAAGTGATAGAGCTCAAGGAAAAGAGCGGCCATTCAACCATGCCGGTGACTGCTGACGGAACCTCGCACGGCAAGGTTCTGGGCATTGTCACCAGTCGCGATTATCGTCCAAGTCGTACGCCGCTTTCTACCAAGGTCACGGACTTCATGACACCGTTTGAACGACTCGTTGTTGCGCCAGAAGAAACCACCCTCAAAGAAGCTAACGATATCATCTGGGACCACAAGCTCAATGCGCTGCCGGTCATCGACAAAAACGGTTGCCTGCTGTATATGGTCTTCAGAAAAGACTATGACTCGCATAAACAGAATCCTCTGGAGAATCTGGATTCACACAAGCGCTATATCGTTGGCGCCGGCATTAACACCCATGACTACACCGAGCGCATCCCGGCAATGGTAAAGGCCGGGGCCGATGTGCTCTGCATAGACTCCTCAGAAGGTTTTTCGGAGTGGCAGGAACGCACGCTCAAGTGGGCACACGACGAATACGGTGAGTCTGTCAGGATCGGTGCCGGCAATGTGGTTGATCGCGATGGTTTTCGCTTCTTAGCCGACGCAGGAGCCGACTTTATCAAGGTTGGCATCGGCGGCGGATCCATCTGCATTACGCGTGAGCAAAAGGGTATCGGCCGGGGCCAGGCAACGAGTATCATCGAGGTTGCCAAAGCCCGCAATGAGTATTTTGAGGAGACCGGTGTGTATGTGCCTATCTGCTCAGACGGCGGCATCGTCTTTGATCATCATATGACGCTGGCTCTGGCAATGGGTGCCGACTTTATGATGCTCGGCCGCTACTTTGCCCGTTTTGATGAGAGCCCCACCAACAAGGTCACCATCAACGGCAATTATATGAAGGAATACTGGGGTGAGGGCAGTGCGCGGGCGGTTAACTGGGCGCGTTATTCCCAGGGTCCTCAGCGCAAACTGAGCTTTGAAGAAGGCGTGGATTCATACGTGCCTTACGCCGGTGCGCTGAAGGACAACGTGGCAGTTACGCTGGCCAAGATTCGCTCAACCATGTGCAACTGCGGATCGCTCACCATACCCGAATTCCAAAAGAAAGCAAAACTGACCTTGATATCATCCACCTCCATCATCGAAGGTGGCGCCCATGATGTCATGCTCAAGGATCAGGTTAATTTGCTGCCTTCTCGCTGATGGCTGTCCTTCCGAGAGAAAAAACACGGATGCTCTTTGTGGGCAAGGTCGCCTTAGGCGGCGGCGCGCCCATTCCCGTGCAATCAATGCTCACCACCTCCACCAGAGACATTGAGGGCTCACTGCAGCAGATAATTGCCTTAGAGGAGGTTGGTTGCGAGATTGTCAGGGTAGCGGTAGAGAGCAAGAGGGATCTTGAGTCGTTTGCCTCTATCTGCGCCGGGAGTCCTCTGCCCGTAGTGGCTGACATTCACTTTGACTACCGCCTGGCGATAGAGGCCGCAAAGAAGGGCGCAGCCAAGCTGCGCATCAACCCGGGCAATATCGGCAGCATCGACAAGGTTGACGCCGTCATTGACGCTGCGGGGGAGGCAGGAATACCGGTGCGCATCGGGGTGAATTCCGGCTCCCTGGAAGAGCGCGTCAAGACTCTCGAAAGCATGAATCTGGCCACCAAGATGGTGGTGTCGGTTGATTTTTATGCAGAGCACTTTAAATCCCGGGGTTTTAAGGACATGGTGCTCTCCGCCAAGGCGTCCGACGTCAACACCACGATTGAGGTGTATCGGATGCTCTCAAAGAGCATCCCTGATTTTCCCCTGCATCTGGGGGTCACCGAAGCAGGCACTACCTGGCAGGGAAGCATCCGCTCGGCGGTTGGCATCGGAACTTTGCTGGCCGAAGGAATCGGCGATACATTCAGGGTGTCGCTCACGGCTGAGCCCGAAGAAGAGATACGGGTATCGCGCGCCCTTCTTGCAACCCTCAATCTCGGTGCGCTCGACACGGCGACGCTCATCAGTTGCCCTACCTGCTCGCGCTGCAAGGTTGATCTCATAGGCATGGCAAACCAGGTTGAGAAGCGTCTTGCCACGGTAAAGAAGCCGCTCAAGGTTGCCGTCATGGGATGCGTGGTCAACGGTCCCGGCGAGGCAGCTGAGGCAGACATCGGTGTGGCCTGCGGTCAGGGCACCGGCGCGATCTTCGCCCACGGCGAAGTGCTCTATACTGTTCCTGAAGACCACATCATTGACGCGCTCTTTAACGAATTGCAAAAATTGTTGTAACGCAACCGATATCAGGACCCTATCCAGGAGAGATTTCATGCCACTTATTGATGCTCGCTTGCTGAGATTAAGTCAGCTTTATGCCCCCACGCTCAAAGAAGACCCGGTGGATGCGGATATCGCCTCGCACCGCCTGCTCCTCCGCGCAGCCATGATACGCAAGGTTGCAGCCGGAGTGTACTCCTTTCTTCCCCTGGGATTTAGGGTACTCAGAAAAGTAGAGCAGATCGTGCGCGAAGAGCAGGATCGCATCGGCGCCCAGGAAATGATCATGTCAATCATTCAGCCTGCTGAACTGTGGCACGAGAGCGGACGCTGGGACGTGTACGGGCCGGAGCTCATGCGCTTTGAAGACCGCCATGCACACGGCTTTGCTCTCTCTCCCACCCAGGAAGAGCTGATAACCTCCCT
>JAISPK010000008.1 GCA_031274985.1 Coriobacteriales bacterium
AGAAGTAGATCAGTTTGAGCAGGCTCTGGTAAGAAGCATGGGGGTGCTGGGCAAGGCAGCAAAGGCCGACCGGGTGCGCCTGTGGCGCAATTTTCGTATCAACGGCAAGCTCTTCTGCACGCAGTTCTACGAATGGTCAGAGGGCGTTGAGCCATCTCAGGGCAGAGAGATAACCATACAGGTTCCCTATGATGAGAGTCTTCCGGGTTGGGAGGCAAAGCTTTCCAGGAACGAGTGCATCAACGCAATCGTCTCTCAGATGCCGGCAGGCGAACGGGAGCGTTTTGTCTCACAGGGGATTATGTCCCTGCTGATTGTACCGGTGTTCCTTCGCAACGAATTCTGGGGATTCGTGGGCTTTAACGACTGCCAAAGTGAACGTATTTTCACCGCTAATGAAGAGTCAATCCTCAGATCTGCCAGTCTCCTAATCACCAACAGTCTCTTACGCAATGAGATGACGCAGGAGCTTACCGAGGCTTTAGAGGGCGCTTTTTCTGCGAGTCAGGCTAAGAGCCACTTTCTCTCTAACATGAGCCATGAGATCCGAACTCCCATAAACGCGATTGTCGGTATGACGATGATTGGTAAATCAGCAACCAGCATTGAAAAAAAAGACTATGCCTTTGAAAAGATCGAGATGGCTTCCACTCATCTGCTGGGCATTATCAATGATGTGCTTGACATGTCCAAGATAGAGGCCAACAAGTTCGATCTGTCCAAAGTGGTATTTGATTTTGAGAAGATGATAAAAAAGGTCGTGAGTGTCATGATCTTCAGGGTGAGCGAAAAAGACCAGCGGTTCAACCTCAAGCTTGACCCCCGGATACCTCAGGAGTTAATCGGGGACGATCAACGTTTGGCTCAGGCTATAACCAATCTGCTGTCAAATGCTGTTAAGTTCACTCCGGAATCCGGATCAATCTCGCTTACGGTCAAGTACCTCGGCGAGGAGGAAAAATACTGCGAGCTGCAGTTTGAGGTTTCCGATACCGGCATAGGAATCAGCCCGGAACAGCAGTCCCGGCTCTTTACCTCATTTGAGCAGGCAGAAAACACGATAACCCGAAAATTCGGAGGAACCGGACTCGGGCTGGTGATAACCAAACATATCATAGAAATGATGGGTGGCGAGATCGTGCTCAAGTCCGAAATAGACCAGGGAACGAGCTTTAGCTTCAACCTCAAGCTGGAACGTGCGCCAAACGTACGAAACGATCTGTTTGAGCTAAAGACGCTGAAGGGCTTCAGAGTACTGGTGGTGGACGATGACCGCGATACCCTGGAGTTCTTTGAGAACCTTGCGGTGCGCATGGACCTGTCTTGCGACACGGTTGACTGTGCGCAGCAAGCATTGAGCTTGCTTGAGCGAGCGGGTGGCTACGACCTCTGCTTTATTGATCTGCGCATGCCGGCGATGAGCGGAATCGAACTCTCTCGCAAAATAACTAAGAATCAAGAGAATAAGCCAAGAATTGTCATGATCTCTGCCTACGACTGGAACCCGGTTGAGCAAGAGGCTCAGGCGGCCGGCATAGACGACTTTTTGCCAAAGCCACTGTTTGTGTCCGATGTAGCACGCTGCATCTACAAGCATGCCGGCGTTAAGAGCAGTAATGAGCTGGATAGCGAGGAGCTGGTGTCTATCGAGTCATTTCAGGGATATCGCATTTTGCTGGTAGAGGACGTTGAGATAAACCGCATTATTGTGCAGACCTTGCTGGAGCCGTCTTTGCTCGAGATAGATTGCGCGGTTGACGGCGAAGAAGCGGTTGAAGTCTTCAGCGCTGCGCCTGAGCGCTACGACCTGATTTTGATGGACATGCAAATGCCTGTCATGGATGGCCTCGAAGCAACGAGACTCATTAGAGCACAGCCCTCTGAGAAGGCGCAAAGCATTCCTATAATCGCTATGACCGCCAATGTCTTTAAGGAGGACATTGACCGGTGCATTGAGGCAGGAATGAACGACCACATTGGAAAACCGGTTGATTTTAGTGAGCTCACGCAAAAGCTCAAGGAGCATTTGCGTAACGGAATCGAGGACAAGCAGGTATCGCGCGTGGCTTAATGAGTTAAGGGAATCCGCGTTAATTGCAAGGGCAAAGAGAGCGAGGAATCATGACTACCAGACTATTGTATCAAGGGCACGGCAGTTACCGGATAACCGCAGCAGACGGAAGAATCATCTTTATCGATCCTTATGTAGGGGAGGGCTACGACAAGCCAGCCGATATCTTGCTGGTGACGCATCAACATGACGACCACAATAAGGTTGAGTTGGTCACGCAAAAGCCGGGGTGTATCGTTATCACCAACGTTGAGGCGTTGGCAGGCGGCGTACACAACACATTTGATTTTGACGGTATTGTCATTGAGGCAGTCGAAGCAGCCAATGCTAACCACGACCCCTCGCTGTGCGTTGGTTTTATGCTGACTGTTGATGGTATCAAGCTCTACTTTGCATCGGACACCTCTCTCCTTGAGGCCATGGAATCCTATGCCAGCCGCAAACTCGATTACGCCTTTCTGCCCATTGACGGGGTCTACAACATGAATGCCAAAGAAGCAGGTGAGTGCGCCCGTCTTATTGGCGCAAGAGTGAATGTCCCCGTTCATATGAAGCCGGGGGAGTTATTTGATGCAGAGGTAGCAGCAACGTTCGATGCCCCCGGCAAACTCGTAGTGCCCCCGGGCGAAGAAATAGAGTTGTAAACAGAAAAGCAGCGCAATCAGCCTTTGCACCATTTTGTCATCCTGAGCGCCCTTTTTGTCATCCTGAACGCCCTTTTTTGTCATCCTGAGCGCCCTTTTTTGTCATCCTGAGGCGAAGCCGAAGGATCTTATCCCTCCCACTCCTCAGAAAGATCTCTCCACTCAGGATTCATGCTCTCAACTAGAACGTTTTTCTTTTCCCGTTTCCAACCCTTGATCTTCTTCTCGTATTCGATTGCAGTGGTTACATCCGGCGTAGCTTCAAACCAGACGAGCTTATGCACGCGATACTTCTGCGTGA
>JAISPK010000009.1 GCA_031274985.1 Coriobacteriales bacterium
AGCCGGGCAGGTAAGCAAAAGAGCTTCCGCGTTGCTCACCGCAAAGCTCTCCTGCACGGTTTGCAAATCGGAGTACATCACCGCCAGCGGTTTACTCGGCCGATGCTTGCGCTGGCGAAGCAGAGAGACTGCCTGCTCATTGGCAGCATCACAAACCAGATGGTACCCGCCGAGTCCTTTTGCCGCGAGCACCGCGCCGCCTAAAAGCAACTCAGCAGCACGAGCAATGCTCTCATCGCTTTGCTTGCAAGAAGCCTTTGATGGAATTATCAGCTCCAGATGCGGCCCACACTCAAAGCAGGCATCGGGTTGTGCATGAAAACGTCGGTTTGAGGGGTCCTGGTATTCGGCTGAGCACGAAGGACACATCGTAAAGCTGCTCATCGTGGTGAGCGGACGGTCATAGGGTAACCCCTCGATAATAGTAAAACGGGGGCCACAGTTGGTGCAGTTGATAAACGGGTAGCGATAGCGACGATCCTGCGCATCAAACAACTCATTCAAACAGTCCGGGCACGTTGCCAGGTCGGGTGAGACAAGCGTGCGTTTTCCCGATTCAGCGTCCGAGGGCTGGATACTGAAACCCTCAATCGCAGGATAATCCGCTACTACCGCGCGTGCAATACTGCTGATGCGCGCTGCAGGAGGCTTTTCGCTCTTGAGTCTTGAGCAAAACTCATTAAGCAGCCCGCCCTCTCCCTGCACCAGGATATGAACCCCGTCAGAGGCATTACACACCCAGCCCAACAAACCGAGCTCATGAGCAAGGCGGTAAACGAAGGGCCTGAAGCCAACGCCCTGGACTATGCCCTTGACGTGGATCTTCTCTGCCATCAGATATGTTTGCCGGTGGTAGTGGTGGTAAGGTTTCCGTGTTTGACGCCCTTGACCCCAAGGATCGACTCGGCAAGAACCCGGATAAGTTTGCTGGGGCCTCGCATCACGATGACCTCCAAACAGTTGTGAGCATCAAGGTGCACATGCAGAGAAGAGATGATGCGGTCATGATGCGTGTGCTGGATTTGGTCGAGCTTACTTTGCAGATCATGAGCCTGATGTGAATACACGATGCTCAACGTTCCCACGATCTCGGCATTGGGATCGTCCCACTCTTCGCTCACGAGGCACTCCCGCACTAAGTCGCGAATGACCTCGGAACGGTTCTTTGCCAAACCACGGCGCGCCACAAGATTGTCAAACTGAATCAACAGCTCAACCGGCATAGCCACAGAAAAGCGCACCAGCTCACTCATCGGTTATTGCTCCTTTTAGCTTAGACTAACTTGACGGTTGCTCCAGAAGCAGCAGCTTCTCTCTCGAGCGACTCCCCCGCATCGCTCAGCAAAGCACGCACCTCATCGAGTAATCCCTGCGCCTTTTTGAGAGAAGCAGCACTGCTCACAAGCTCAGCGTCCTCGGCGCCATGAAAGGCGCGGTGCGTCCAGCGGCGGCACAGTGCCACCGCCTCGTCAATCTGAGTGATGGTCTCTTGAAACTGACCGGCATTAAGGCCGTTTGTACACATAGATTCTCCTGCCCGGATCTTTAGAGAAACGCCGCAAAGCGGCGGATGAGCTCTTCTTTTGACACAGCTCCCAGGCTCTGAGCAACCGGCTCGCCGCCCTTGAAGAGTATGACGCAGGGAATAGACATGACCCTGTATCTCTGAGAGAGCCCCGGCTCGGCGTCAACGTCCACCTTGCCCACGATGAGTTTATCGGCGTACTCGTTTGCGATCTCATCAATCACGGGGGCCAGCGCGCGGCACGGGCCACACCAGCCTGCCCAAAAGTCTATCAGCACCGGTTTGTCGGCACTCTGTATGGTTGCATCAAAGTCCATGGATGTGTATGCGTTAACCTGCGACATATTCAAAACCTCTCTCTTGCAAACGTCAGAAAAACCCATGATAACACGATGTGACCAATTCGTGTTATCGCTGTCTCCGGACGGCGCTCGTCGGGCGATTAACGCCATAGAGAGTTATGCCTCACGGAGTTTTACTCCGAGCGCAGCGCCTCCACCGGGTCTTTGCGACTTGCTGCACTTGAGGGCATCAGCCCGGCAACAAAGGTGAGAAAGCAGCTCACGCCAATGAGAATGAGCGCGGCCAGCGGCGGCAATAAGACAATATTGGGAACACCCACGCGATCCATGACAATGAGATTAGCCGGAATCGACAGCAGGAGCACCAACGCGATGCCCATCACCCCCGCAATGAATCCCACGATGAGGGTCTCGGCGTTAAAGACGTTGGCGATATCGCCCTTACTGGCACCGATTGAACGCAGGATACCGATTTCTTTCTTGCGTTCCAACACCGAGATATAGGTGATAACGCCAATCATGATGGACGAAACCACCAGCGAGATGGATACAAAAGCCACCAGCACCAGGGAGATCATGTCGATGATAGTGGTAACCGAACTCATCAGCGTGCCTACGATGTCGGTATAGGTGATGACCTTGTCATCATTTCCGGATGCTTCCATGCGGCTGTTGTAGTCATCGAGGATAGTGATGATCTGCTGCTTACCTTCAAAATCAAAGGGATAGAGAGAAATCTGAAAGGGCTTATCAAAGTCTGCATAGCCGAGTTTGCGGAGATTGCCCTCAAGTGAGCTCTGCTGTTTGTTCATCATGGAGAGCATCAATGCGGTGAGCTCGGATTCGTCCATATTAAACTGGAAGGCATTCAAGAAGGCATCCGGGCTGATATTCATGGCACCGGCCATGCTGGAAGTGAGGCTACTCAGGGCATATTGCAGGTTGGTGGCAATCTGATTTGCCATGACCATGAGCATGGTGGTCATATACTGCTGCAAGAAGCTGGCAAAAGAAAACTCGATCTGGCCCTGCAGGAGTTGCAAGCCTGTCTGGAGCTCGGCATAATCAGGGTGCGTGACAATGATCCCCATTATCATGCTCTGTGTGCTCGGCTCCTGCATGAACGCATTGAAACTATCCTGATCGTTAACCGGCAGACCATTGGTGGTACACCACGTTACGTAAACAGGCATAACGCCGGCCAGCACCGCATACGACACGTTCATCATTGCCGTCTGCGTGCTGGGCGGAATGCTGCTCAGGTCAATGCCCGCGAAGACCCCGCTCATATCCAGGGGTGGCATGGCCCCCATGACTGCGCCCGGGTCGAGTATGCCGCCAAAATCCATACCGCCGCCCAGGCCGGAGAGATCCGTGTCAAAAGCACTCGCGAGAGCCCCTTCATCAAAGGAAAAGAGGTTGCCCATATCAAATTCTTTTGAGGAGTTCTCATGAGACTCTTCGTCAAAGGTCTTATTGGTAAAGATGTTGAGGTCTTGATGAGCAAGCTGAAACCTGGTTACTTCGCTTGCCTTGGAGTGAGCGACGATATCTTCAACGAGCCCTTGGGTGTAGTAGAGGCCCGGAGCAATCGACATGCTCTGTGAGGGCTCCTTGGCTGCTACAATACCGCAGACATGGAGGGTTTTGCCGTCTTCGACCAGCTTCTTTTGGAATTCGGCGTCGTCCCTGCGGTCGACCCATACCTTATAGTTGTCGTCGTAGGTAAAGAAGTCAGAGTTGTAGACCAGCTTAAACTCGAGGTCCAGGATATCCTGGTAGCTAAAGGTGAGGCGATCGCTGGAGGTCTCCACCGGTTGTTCGTTCACAAAAGCCTCCACCATGCGATCAAGGTCGCGGTAGTCACGCAGCCCCATGGGGTACAGCAGGTACTCGCTGATGCTGCGGGTGTGCGGCAAAACCAGGAGTATCTCGTCAGAATTCCTGGGCCAGCTGCCCGCCAAGACCTCAAACTGTTCGCTGTATATCTCGTATTCAGACAAGAGTTCGGAGAATACATCGGTGCTGGAGAACATATTCAAAAACGAACTGCCGGTGAGCCCTGAGCCCATGCCCACCGACAGAAAAGTCGTGTCGGGATGCACCTGGTGTACCTCGGGTTCAATCTGCGGTAAAAAGATCTGCGGCGTGAGGTCATAGGAGTATTGAATGGTATTGACGTAGTCTTTGATGTTGCTTTCATCGCTCTCGATAAAAGCCTTGAGTGCGGTTAGATCATTGGACTTGACCGTCTCAAACATTGAGGACACGATCTTAAACTCCTTGATGACCCCCTCGGAGTCGGCCTCGCTGCTTAGGTTTGCGGAGTCTGAAGAAGCGGCGTCAGAGTTAACAAGCAGGGTGGCTCCCCTCCCGCCGGCGTTTTGATCATCGGGGTCGCCGGCATCGGCGCCTCCCCCGCCTCTGCCCACCAAAAGCGAGCTGATGTCAAATCCGGTGGACTGTATGGAGAGCGGATACTCGGAGAGCGTGTCTTCTTCTACCGTTTTGATGTAGTTATTGACGCCGTTGGAGAGCGCGAGGATGGCGGCGATGCCGATGATACCGATAGAGCCGGCAAAGGCCATCATGAGCGTGCGGCCCTTTTTGGTCATGAGGTTGCTGAACGAGAGCGATACCGCAGTGAAAAAACTCATCTTGGCCTTGCGTGACGCGCGAGCCTCGTGCAACTCCTCCGTGCCGTCGACGGGATTGCTGTCGCCTACGACCTTGCCGTCTGAAAGTTTGATGACGCGGTTTGCGTACCGGTCTGCCAGGTCTGAGTTGTGGGTGACCATCACCACGAGCCGGTCAGAGGCGATTTTCTTGAGCAGATCCATGATCTGTACCGAAGTCCGGGAATCCAGGGCGCCGGTGGGCTCATCGGCCAGCAGTATCTCCGGGTCGTTGATGAGCGCGCGGGCAATGGCAACCCGCTGCATCTGACCACCGGAAAGCTGGCTGGGCTTCTTGGACATATGGTCTTCAAGGCCCACCTCGGTGAGCGCTGCACAGGCCCGTTCGTGCCGTTCTCCCTTGGACACGCCCGAAAGGGTCAGGGCAAGCTCCACGTTAGCAAGCACCGTTTGGTGCGGTATGAGATTGTAGCTTTGAAAGACAAAGCCCACGCGGTTGTTGCGATAGGTGTCCCAGTCGCGGTCTTTGTACTCCTTGGTGGAGATGTCATCGATGATCAAATCGCCCGAGTCGTAACGGTCGAGACCGCCGATGATATTGAGAAGTGTTGTTTTGCCCGAACCGCTTGGGCCGAGCACCGCTAAGAACTCGTTGTCGCGCAGGGTTACGGAGACATCGTCCAGCGCCTGTTGCGTAAAACCCGCGGTGGTGTATGTTTTAACCAGATTCTTTAGTTCAAGCATTCCTGTCCCCTACTGCACATCGAGTTATCGGTTTTTTTCAGTATACGTTTTGCGACTTTGCTCGGCAGCTTGTGTTGCATAAATGTAGGGAATGAGTCAGAGGATTACCGTGGGCCGAAGAGTCGTTCGTAGTTTTTTGTTGCGTAAAT
>JAISPK010000116.1 GCA_031274985.1 Coriobacteriales bacterium
ATCGAGGTGATTGTAGTGCCCGAGCGGATAGGTGAACTGAGTGTAGAGATCCTGCCCCAGAGCGCTCTTCTTGTAAGCTGCCTCCAGGTCGTGGGTTGCCAGGGCATTGCCGGCCAGCAGGGCGTGGACGTAGCCATTGTCGCACAGGCGGGAGAAGGCATTGCGGCTGTCGGCGTCAAAGCTGCAGGCAGGACCGGCGACCCAAACGATGTAGCCGTGCTCTCTCTCGTAGCGCAGCTGCTCATACAAGAAGTCATAGTCCATAGAAAACGCCGTTTCGCGACTCCTGCCCTGTCGGAAGGCGAATCGTTCTCCGCAGTCTTGTGGGGTGTCGTCAAAGCCGTTGGTGTGAACGAAGATGCCGCCTTGCCCATCTTCTGTGCGGGCGCAAAAGACCAGGTCGCCCTTCCTAAGATGGCGAAATTCACGCACCACGACTTTGCCCTGCTCAAGCACCGCCGAGCAGTCCATGCGACTCTCTTCGGCGAGCAGCCACGTGCCTGCGACCTTGAAGTACTCAGGAAAGATGGTGGTGGCATGAAAGCCTTCGGGCGCAACGCCATCAAGGGGAGCGGGCAGCAGTGTTGCATCGGGAGCAGCGGCAAGCGCTGGTGCAGAGAAGTTTGGTTGCGAGTATTGTCTCAATTTAAAATGCATTGAGGCCCTCCTTGATAGGTGGATACGTGCCGGTATGATTAGACGAGTATTGTAGCGCCAAAGAGCAGAACAAAAGCAGGTTGAAGGTAATAATTATGTCATACTGTGTTGAGTAATCAGGTGGACTTACTGGTTTAACCTGACGTTGTGATGATTAAGGAGAGAGATTGTGAGCACTGGCAAGCAGGACTGCTGGATCAGTCTCCCTATAACAAAATACCAGAGCGGAACCCTGCGGGAATGCGCCGCTCAGGTTGTCCAAGAGGTTGAGATCAACGTGTCGGTCAATGGCAGATACGTGCATACCCTTACCTGCTCTCCCTGGGATATTGAAGAGCTTGCCGTTGGCTATCTCTTTTTTAAGAACACAATCAAGAGCAGGCTCGATATCGAGTCTGTGCAGATAAACAAGGCTGCCGGAGTTGCAGAGGTTTTGCTTGCCACGAAGCCTGAGCAGCCGGGGAACCAAAAAACGCAAGCATGCGAAACCGCAGAAGGCAAAACGTCTCACAAGAAGCCTCATTTCCGGGATGCTGCGGGCCTCCCCTTTGTTGAGTCCACCCTGCAGGTGCAGGCCGGGCAGATCAACAGCCTTGCGGTTCATCTGGAAAAGAACTCGCTTCTCTTTAAGAAAACAGGAGGGGTTCACAGCGCCCTTTTGGTCAAGGACAACGAGGTTGCCGCCTGGTTTGAAGACATCGGAAGACACAGCGCTGTGGACAAGTTGGCCGGATGGTGTGTTCTCAACGATGTTGACACCGCTAACAGCATCCTGCTTTTCAGCGGGCGGGTGCCCTACGAAATCATCACCAAGGCAATTCACCTGAGGTGCCCAATCGTCATATCTCCCGGAGCGCCAACCAACCTGTCAATTGAGCTGGCCGCACTACACGGGGTGACCTTGATCGGTTTTGCCAAGAATGGCGAGTTTAATGTCTATACCCATCCACAGCGAGTACTTATTATCGGCAGGGCAGAAGAGTAAAGATCCTTCGGGCTTCGCCCTCAGGATGACAGAGGGGTGGCGGGAACGACAGAGGGTTTTGTCATCCTGAGCGAAGCGAAGGATCTTCCCTTCATCGTGCAATAAGATCCTTCGGGCTTCGCCCTCAGGATGACAGAGGGGTTGGCGGGAACGACAGAGGGTTTTGTCATCCTGAGCGAAGCGAAGGATCTTCCCATCATCGTGCAATAAGATCCTTCGGGCTTCGCCCTCAGGATGACAGAGGGAAAGTGCTCAGGATGATAAGGTATGGGTTCCCGCCTGCGCGGGAACGACAGGGTAGTACGCGGGAACGACAGGGTAGTACGCGGGAACGACAGGGTAGTACGCGGGAACGACAGAGGGGAAAAGTTGACAAGAGAACCTTCCTCTTGTCAACTTCCTGTTAACCTTAGCTCTTGGGAGCCTGGACCTCTGTTAAGGTGATGTTGCCTCCGGCATCAACTTTTGCCTTGTAAACCACTACTTGCTCAGCAGGGTTGTCCTCAAATTCACGCAAATAAGAAAACGTGAGCTCAGTCTCACCTTCTGAGACAGCCTCAAAGACATACTTGAAGGTTCCGCCAACGCCGGTGGCACCCTGGGCGGCAGTGTCCTGCTCATAATCATTTGATACCTCTTTGATTATGCCTTCAGGAATCATGGTGTATACCCAGGTATAACCGGTGGTGGGGTTGCCCTTGAGCTCAATGGTGGCGGTTGCGGGCTCGCCTGTCTGGTCGGCTGTTTGATCGGCTCCCTGGTCAACAGGCTTTTGTGTGCAGCCAACCGCCAGAGCGGCAACTACCAGCGTGCACGCCAGCAAGGCCACTACTAATAACTTCTTACTCATAATTGACTCCTCATTTCTCTCTTTTTGTCCCTTATGATGTCAATCAAGAATACTATTCTAGCTTAAAGCACCCCGCAGCATCGCCCGGACCGCTCTACCTGTAAGCCGGTTAACGTATCAGCGCAATGCCTGCCAGCAGGTCTTTTTTGCTGATCATCCCAATCTGCTGCGCGGCAACGTAGCCATCCCGGTCAATAAAAACCGTCACCGGAATGGCGTTTACACTAAAAGCCCGGGCGCCTTCGCGGTTGTCGTCAAAGTACACCGGAAAAGAAAAGCCCGCCTCATTGATGAATTGTGCTGCCGATTGAACGGTATCTCTTTGCCCGTCGGTTGCGTTGAGCATGACAAACTGTACCTGAGTGCCGTATTCCTGATAGAGCTGCTCAAACTCGGGCATCTCTTCCCGACACGGCGGACACCAGCTTGCCCAGAAATTGAGAACCACCGGCTGACCTCTCAAATCAGACAGCTTGACGGTAGTGCCCTGGCTGTCCAGCATGGCAAAATCAGGAGCCGGCTGCCGGTTGGCAGAGCTTCCTTGCTGCGGTGCTCCTGCGTCCAGGGAGTCCGTGTCGCTTTGCGTAGCGGCAGTCTCCTCGCCACCGACTGCGTCACGGTTGCCAACAGCTCCCTGATCTGCCGCAGGGCCAGAAAGAACGTTATAGGCAATGCTCGCTCCTGCAATCACCACTAAAAATACCACCAGTGCCACGATAAGTTTTGTCTTTTGATGCATGGTTCCTCTCCTAAAATGCCAGCAGGGTCAACGCTCGTCCCATGAGTCCGGTTGCCATTAACAAGCCTACCGCAATAAGGAGGCATCCCGAGACGATGGTAATGATCCGGTAGTTTTTCTTGATAACGTCAAAGGCACCTTTGAGCCGGTCAATCAGCACGGCGCTCAGCACAAAGGGAATGCCGAGACCGGCAGAATAAACCAGCAGCATCAAGATGCCCTGGATAACCGAGCCTTGTTGCGAGGCCATCATCAAGGCTGAACCGAGAAAAGCTCCCACGCAGGGGGTCCATCCAATTGAGAAGACCATGCCAAATAACACCGAAAGCGGAAGATTCAGCTCTTTGCCCGGCGACCCCATTTGAACGGTGCGATTCAAGAACCCGATTTTTATCACGCCGAGAAAATTCAGCCCGAATACTATGACGATGAGCCCCGTTATGATGTTGATGGCCGTGGTGTACTCGAGAAAGAAGTGCCCGAGGGTGCCGGCAAAGGCCCCGAGAACGATAAAGACAAGCGAGAATCCCAGAACAAACCCCAGCGCATTGACCAGCGCTTTTTGCCTGTTGGCATCACCGGCCGCGAAGAGCGACACATATACCGGCAACAGAGGCAGGAGGCACGGTGAGATGAAGGTTATTATCCCCTCCAGGAATAAGAGTATGTATTGCATGGGCCAAACCTGTTTTCGCCGGCAGACTCAGAACAAGAGAGGCAAATCGCAAGCTTCAGACCAAACGGCCCAACTCGCAGAACTCAGACCAAACGGCCCAGCTCGCAGAACTCAGGCCAAAAGCCTCAGGTCATCTCAAGCAGCTCATCAATGTGGCTGGTTGCTCCATCATAATCCATGACCAGGACCATGTCCTTGATTTGCTCGATCTCTTCTTTCAGCGCGTTATCATATCTCAACGCGTCCAGGTTTCTCAGCTCTTTTTCGATGAGGATAAGATCCATTTCTCCAAAGGCGTGAATCATGCGTTCAAAGACCTGCGCAAGCTCCCGCGGTATCTTGATTGCGCTGTAGTCAGTATTCATCGAAGCAAAAGCCTCCTGCAAAGCCAGACCCAAAGCATTGAGTTCTTCTAAAAACAGCGGCAGACTGGTCACACAATACTCAACATCGTTTTTAACCGAGTGGACCTCAAGATCATAGGCCTTTGCAGAAAGCTCCTTCGCGCCCACATTGGCCAATGAGCCCTTGAGCCCGTGAATCTCTATTCTAAAGCTGTCCATATCGATATTTGACAGCAGCTCATTTAAGGTCCTGCAGCTTCTTTCGATCTCTTTGCCCATCAGGCGCAGCGAGCGTTCGTACACATCGCGCTCATTGCCAACCCTGCTGAGCCCTGTAGGTACGCAGAGCGCCTCGATCTTATCGATGCTCTCCCAAAACCTTCTGTTGCCCACAACGATGTCGTCTTCGTCGGGGGTTCTTTCCGGCGCCCGATAGACGAGCTTTTCTTCGGCGATCCATTTTTTCAAGACCTGCATGAGGTCTTTTTTGATGATGGGCTTAGAAAGGTAATCGTTCATGCCGGCTTGCATCATCATTTCGCGTGCGCCTACTGCCGCACTTGCGGTAAGTGCGACAATCGGCAGGGTAACACCCGATTCGCGCAGCGCCTTAGTGGTTTCGGTGCCGCTGAGGCCCGGCATCCTATGGTCCATAAACACGAGGTCATACGGCTTTTTCGCAATCATCTCAATGGCCTGCGTGCCGGAGGTAGCGGTATCGACGTTGATCTCGCAGAGCTCCAACAGGCCTTCGGCTACGTTGAGATTAACCAGGTTGTCGTCAACCACCAGCACCCAGGCCTGCGGCGCGGATATGGTCAACGCATCGCCGTCAAGCGCCTGGATAGAGTCGCAATCGCCCAGGACCTTGGGAATCTCAAACTCAAACGTCGAGCCCTGGCCATATACACTCCGTACCGATATCTCGCCGCCCATCAATTCAACGATAGCCCTGGTGATGGTCAGCCCGAGGCCCGTTCCGTTAATGTGGCGGTTCTTTTCAAGATCGGCCTGCTCAAAAGCATCAAAGAGCATGGGGAGACTCTCTGCCGGTATCCCAATGCCGGTGTCGCTCACGGCAATTCTTATCGTGGTGTCAGTAAACGTGGCATCTACCTGCACAAAGCCTCTTTCGGTGAATTTGATTGCATTGCTCACCAGATTAAGCATAACCTGGCGGAGCCTTACGTCGTCACCATACAGGCACACCTGCTCCTTCTCGGGTACCTTCAACCTAAAGGTGATGCCCTTTTCTTCGGCCAGGAACTGCGCCACCGAAGCGATGTTGTCCATAAAGGCGTTAAAGCTGTAGTGCACAAACGATAGATTGAGTTTTCCTGCCTGCAGCTTTGAAGCGTCCAAAATGTCATTGATGAGATAGAGCAGGGACTCTGCGGACGATTTGATGTCATCAACATAGCGCTGTTGCCGCTCATTCAAGCTTTCCAGACGCAGCAACTCAGCCATCCCCAGTACGGCGTTCATCGGTGTGCGGATTTCATGCGACATATTGGCCAGGAAGGTGGATTTAGCTTCCGACGCCGCTTCTGCCTGCTTGGTAGCTTCGTAGAGCTGCTCCTGACTCCGCTTTAACTCACTCGAGTCTCTCGTGGTATGGAGGTACACCAGGGAGCCATCGATCCAGCGGATGATCCCGGCCCTGCCACTCATCCAGGTATCCAGATATTCGTCATACGTCAAACCGTAGTCAACGGCAGGCAGGGTGCCTTTTGCCGGCAGGAGCTTCTCGAGGTAGCAAAAAGAACAGGGCTGGTCTTTGCCCCTCAGGTAGCTGTAGCACTTCTTGCCCCGGTAGTTTTCAATGTCTACCTCAAAGGTGTCGGCCAGGCTCTTGTTGATATAGATTAGGTTATGGTCAAAGTCGGTGATGGTGACCATGTTGTCAAGATTGCTCAGGACGGTGGCATCCTTATTCATTTCGTAGATGCTGTCTTCCATGAGGTGGATACGATCCCTGGCTTTTTTGACCTCCGAGAGCGCGGATTTTACATCCCGCAAATCGCGGGAGTAGCCCATGACGATATCCTCGTTATTAAACTCAACGCGCGTCAGGACAATATCAAGCGGGATGATTTCCCCCTTGGCATTTTTGTGAAAGAACTCAAAGTGACTCTGTCCCTCTTCAAAGGCACGGGCCAGTTCTTCGTAGGCCATTTCTTTAGACAACTTGCCATTGGGCTGGTATTCCGGCATGAACTCATAGAAGCGCTCAGAATAATCCTTTTTGCTCTGAGCCCCAAACATATTGATGGCCTCTTGGTTGCAGTCGATAATCTCGTAGTTCTTGTTGATGAGGTTAGCGGTAAAGGGCATGGAATCAAACATGATGCGCATGCGGTCGTTGGCCTCGTTTGCCTCCAGCTCCCTTTGCTTGAGCTGGCGCAGGTCGCGGATGCAGATTAAGATAACATCGTCGTCCTGATAAACAGAGCGGATGAGCGTAACCTCGCTCTCAATCAATGCGCCGTCCAGGCTCTGGTGCAGCCACTCAAAAGGAGCAATATCCTCGCGGAATGCTCGGTTGAGGATCTCTGTTCTCATCCCCTCCGACTGCCGTCCGCACGGTTGGAATTCAGGGGAAAAGTCAAAGAACTTATCGCAGAATTCCTGCTTGCTCTCCATGCCAAACATGGTCAGGGTTTCCTGGTTGCAGTCGATACACTTTGCGTCTTTGGTAATAAAGCAGATACTGAGCGGGGCAGAATCGAGCATCATTTTTGCGCGCTCTTCAGCCATTTGTCCTGACATCATTTCCATCGCTCTCACTTTCTTGGGCCTCGTATTACTTCTGCACCGATTACGCGGCCCTACCCCCAAATACTTTGCATAGGTGCCCAGTGCAACAACTGCCTCTTAGCAGGCAGTACTCGTTTAGATAACGTCCAGTTCACCAGCGTTCAACTCGCCAGCGTTCAGAGTGGTAGTACTCAGTCTGACGGGATTATGCTTGGCAATACCTAACTTAACCGCATTCAGTTCTTTAGAAATCTCCTCGATCTGATCCGACAGGCTCACAAAAAGATCCGCCAGTTCGGGGTCAAACTGCGTGCCGCGCTGTTCAACGATCATTGTCATTGCCTCTTCGTGAGAAAAAGCCCGTTTGTACGGACGCTCCGAGATCAGGGCATCGTATACGTCGGCAAGCGACATCATGCGTGCCTGCAAGTGAATCTCCTCGCCCTCCAGACGATTGGGGTAACCTGTTCCGTCCCATCGTTCGTGATGGCTGTAGGCAAGGGTTTTGGCATACTCCAAAACCGCCTGATCAGGGAGTTTGTTCTGC
Organism: Coriobacteriales bacterium; assembly: GCA_031274985.1. Lineage (GTDB taxonomy): Bacteria > Actinomycetota > Coriobacteriia > Coriobacteriales > UBA8131 > WQXH01. The sequence goes on from JAISPK010000116.1 coordinate 7,556, forward strand.
AGGCTCTCAAGAAGGGTCTTTCCGTAGATCGGGTGCAGCTGCATACACATGAGCTCTTCTTCTGTCAGCTTCTCGCGCTTGAGGAGAATGTCGTCGTGTACCTTGATCTTGCCCACGTCGTGCAGGAGGGCCGATCGCAAGAAGGCATCTTTATCCCAGGTTGCAACCTCGGCAGCATATTTTTCGGTTTTACCCATGGCGTTAACCAAAACCTCCAGGTACTTCTGAACCCGTTCTACGTGATACCCGGTTTCTTCGTCCCTGAACTCGATCACCTCTGCCGCCCAACCGATAATCGCGTTGTGGAGCGAATTGAGATCCTGCACCTTTTCCTGCACCGTATCGAGCAGCTTCTCGTTAAACCGGCGCAGTTCGTTTTTCTGCGCATGTAATTCCAGGTGCAGCTCAACTCGTTTTAAGAGGAGCGGGGCAGCAAAGGGCTTGGTGATGTAATCCACGGCATCAAGAGACAGCCCCAAAAGCTCGTTTTCTGTTCCATCTTTGCCGGTGAGAAAAATAACCGGGATATCAACGGTCTCCGGGTCGCGTTTCATCACCTTGATAGTGTCAAACCCGCTCATGCCCGGCATATCGATATCGAGCAGCACCAGGTCCGGTTTCGTTTTTTCCAGAGCCCGCAGGAGCATTTCCCCGGAGGGGATGGTAATCACCGTATACTTATGATGCAGGGCTGCTTTTCCGGTGTTGAGGTTGACCACATTGTCGTCCACCAAAAATATGCAAGATTTTTGATTCTTACTGCTATCCATCTATTTATCTCCCGGTTATGCCCTGTGCGAATCAAAAATCGATACCCCGGCAAGCAGGTACTTCTCAATGCGCATTACCAGCATCTCTTTGGTAACCGGCTTTACCAGCCAGTCAGTTGCCCTATACGATGAGATCTGTTTTTCGTATTCCGGGTGCGCGCTCTTGAGCAGGGTGATGATGGGTATGTTCTCGGTTACCTCCGACCTCTTGAGTGCGTCGATAAGCCTAAAGGCGTTCATATCGGTAAGCTCGATATCTAACACGATGAGGTCCGGGATAATATTTTCAAGGAGAAGCAGGAGGGTCCTGGCCGAGTTGGCAGCTATGACATTATAGGTGTCGCTTAATGACTCCTTGGCAAAAACCAATGCTCTCTCGTCTTCGTCAACAACAAAAATCGTTCTATATTGCGCGTGCATGTAAATCAACCCCTCTATTTGGTTGCTTCAGGAGAGTATTTGATACAAGAATCTGGTCTTGCTGTGTCTACCCGCTGAGCCCGGTTGTATCGCGCCAAATCTGAATGCTGAATTATCTTATCAGAAATGTTGGCGCACTCTTGTTAAAAATGACGATAAACCACCGAGTTACTCAGGTGTCAACAGCGATTATTAGAAAATTCAAATATTTTTTCGAATATTAAAAAGGCCGTTTTACCTGCGGTTTAGTTTTTGAGGCAGCAAGTCTAGCACTGGTTTTAGTGCTCAAGTCCGGCCTAAAACTACTGTGCAGCACGGCAGTTAGCATTGACAGAGCCATTTTTTAGGTATATGTTCATCCTGGAGCAATAAAAGCTAGTCTTTTTGAGCAGACTCGGTGTAGTGTAGGTAAGTATTCAGGGCAGCATGTCGGCGCAACGATGAGTGGACGGGGTTATCATGACAGACGAGGGACTATTCTCAGTAAACGATTTTGCAAGATTCTCACGCACA
>JAISPK010000010.1 GCA_031274985.1 Coriobacteriales bacterium
GAGGCCAACTTTATGGCCGAGATCGGCGCCACGGTGCACTTTGTTTCCCGCGAACTGCCCGCCGGCCTTGATACGCGCATACAAAAACACGCAGGCAAACTGCTTTCGATTTCCGGCGATGCGCTGGGGGTGACCCGTGTACGGATCCTCGAGAGCCCTTTGCTGGGGCAGCGAGCAGGAGACGTGGGCGCAAACAGCGAGGCAACAGAGGCAGAGGCAGAGACAGAGGCAGAGGCAGAGGCAGAGATAGAGGTCAACGGCGTCTTTATCTTGCGCCCCGGCGTTGCTCCAACCAGCATGCTCCCCAGCCTGGAGACCACGGAAGGCCTCGTAAAGGTTGACGCACGCATGCGCACCAACATCGAAGGGGTTTTTGCTGCCGGCGACTGCACCGGCAAGCCGATGCAGATAGCCAAGGCGGTGGGAGAGGGACAGACCGCTGTCTTTTCTGCGGTAGAATATCTTCTGGATTAATTCGAACAGCATCGTGGCTTCTGCGCCACGAGCTTTTGTGGCTCAACAGAATTTGGAAACATCATGACTAACAGCAAAGAATCGTTTTATACCACTACGCCGATCTATTATGTCAACGCAGCGCCGCACCTTGGCACCGCTTATACCACGGTAGCTACCGACGCGCTCGCCCGGTTTGCGCGCAGTACGGGCAAGGACACCTGGTTTCTCACCGGGCTTGACGAGCACGGCCAAAAAATCGAGCAGGCGGCAAACGCTGAGGGCAAAGCGGTGCAACAATGGGTGGACGAGATTGCGCCTGAGTTCAAGGCGGCCTGGGAGGCGCTGGAAATAGAGTACGACGACTTCATCCGCACCACCGAAGAGCGGCACACGCGCGGGGTGCAGCACTTCTTTGAGACGGTCTATAACAACGGCTATATCTACAAAGACACCTACCAGGGATACTACTGTGTGCCGGACGAGACCTTCTTCTCCGACGAGCAGCTGGCCGAGTTTGCCGAGGCGCGAGAAGGGGAGGGTCTGCCGAGCAAACACGAAGACGGCAATCCGCTCTGCCCTGACTGCTGCAGACCGCTCACGTATATGGAAGAAGAAAACCTCTTCTTTAAGCTCAGCGCCTTTGAAAAACCGCTGCTTGACTACTACGAGGCTCACCCGGACTTCATCCAACCGGACATCCGCAGAAACGAGGTGCTCTCCTTTGTAAGAAGCGGTCTGAAAGACCTGAGCGTCTCCCGCACCGCCTTTACCTGGGGCATACCCATCCCGTTTGCCCCCGGGCACGTGAGCTACGTGTGGGTGGATGCGCTCCTCAACTACATCACGGCCATCGGATACGGCAGCGAGGCGCCGGAAGACCGGGAGCTGTTTGCCAGGCGCTGGCCGGCGCAGGTACAGTTTGTGGGCAAGGATATCATCCGCTTTCATTGCGTGATATGGCCGGCCATGCTCATGGCGGCAGGGCTGGAGTTGCCTCAGCAGGTGTTTGCTCACGGGTTTTTGCTCACCAAGGGCGAGAAGATGTCCAAATCCAAGGGCAATGCCATGGATCCGTTTGCTCTTATCGACACCTTTAGCACCGACGGCTATCGTTATTATTTCTTACGCGACGTGCAGTTTGGCACCGACGGGGCCATTTCGCTTGAGCGTATGCTTCAGGTGTATAACGCTGACCTGGCCAATAGCTGGGGAAACCTCTGCTCCCGGGCTTTGAACATGACCGCCAAGTATCTGGGAGGCAAAACGCCTGAGCTGTGGGAAAAAACCACCAAGCGCCTTACCGAGGAGATGGGCAACCCGCTGGCCAAACTGGTAGCAGACGGTCTGCAGAGCCGCTACGCCGCCTGCTTTAGTGCAAAGAATTATTCCGGCGCCATGGATGTGGTGATGCAACTGGTGGATGCCGCCAATCTGTACATTGAGCAGAGCGCACCCTGGGCACTGGCTAAGGCTGCCCTCGTCGAGGCCGAAGAAGCTGAGGCACGTGGTGAGGACCTGGCAGAAGCCACGGCCCCCACGCAGGCCGATCGCCTTGCCTTTGTGCTCTCTAACGTCCTGGAGAGCATGCGTATCATCGCTGTGCTCTTTGCCCCGGTGATGCCTGCGACCTCGGCGGAAGTATGGCGACGCCTAGGACTGGGTGACGTGCTCGCGGTTGACGACCAGGAAAGTGTCTGCATCTGGGGAGGGCTTCCTGCCGGTCTTGAGACCACGGTTGGCGAGCCCCTCTTCATGCGCCTGACCGAAGACGACCTCTAAGGTTCGCGGGCGGCGAGACCGACAAAACGCGTCTTGCGAAAAGGCAAAGCAGCAGGTTGCTGCGACCTATTTCCAGGCGATGCAAGGTTAATTTATAAGAGCCTCGTCTATCTCCTGTTGCTCGGAAGCCAGGGCGAGAAAGTCTTCAAGAGAGAGGGTTTCGCCGCGACGTTTTGGGTCGATTGCGGCAGCCTGGAGCAGCTCCTCAACCGCGACTCCGCTCTCCGGTGCGTTTTGCACAAAGTAGGCTTGCATCGAGTTTTTAATGGTCTTGCGGCGCTGAAAAAAGGCTGCGTCAGCGAGCATGCTTGCACGCTTGATAAGCGCGCTTTCGGGTGCAGCCACAGCATCTCGCCGCTCCAGACGCACAACCGTTGAGTCTACGCGAGGCGGAGGAAAAAAGCTCTGCGGAGACACTTTGAACTGCTCAACCATCCGTGTCAACAGACCCAACTTGACGGTATAAGCACCGTAGTCTTTGCTGCCCGGTTTTGCCGCGATGCGTTCGGCAACCTCGCGCTGCACCATTACGGTGGCCTGCTCAAGGCTCGGCAGCATCTGAAAATATTCAAGCAACAGGGTTGCGGCCACGGCATAGGGAAGATTGGCCACCAGGGCACACGGTGCGAGCTGCTGCAAGCGCATCAGGGTCTCAGGCGCGAGGGCATCGCCACCGATTAGTTCAAGGGAGGCAAAGCGCTCTCTCAGGCCTTCAAGCAGGGAGTCGTCGAGCTCTACGGCCGTGAGTTGTACCTGCTGGGCCAGCAAAGCCTCTGTCAGGGTGCCGATGCCCGGGCCAATCTCCAGAACCTTGCTTGCGGAAGGGAGGGCAGCCAGGCGCAGGATCTTTCCCACCACGCCGTCGTCAATAAGAAAATGCTGCCCCAGATGCTTTTTGGTAAACAGGCCAAGCTCCGCCAAACGCTCACGGGTGGCGCGAACGCTGGCAAGTGACGAATAAGAGGTCATGTGGGGTCTTGGTCTTGGGCCCGAGATTCTTCTAGGAGCGATTCCTCAACAGGAGGCTCGGGGCTTTGGGCGCTCTCGGGGCTTTGAGAACTCTCGGCGCTTTGAGCACTCTCAGCGCTTTGGGCGTTCTCGGCGTTCTCGGCACTCTCGTTGCCCTCGCCCTCCGAGTCGCCCCCGTCGTCCTCTTCACAAGACGAGGACAACGTGGCAACCGCCTCCTCAAGCACCGCTTCAAGCTCATGTATCTTTGCTCTGGACGACAGCGATGCTCGCGCCGCCTGCTTAAGAGCCTCAAAGTCTGAGTCGACCCAGTCGATTATCTTGGTAGGGGCGCCATATTCATCATCGAGCACCACTGAGCTGGAAGCTTCCGCCGGGCGGGCAATCTTCTCAACAGCCTTCTCGGCGCGCTTTTCGCCCTCGGGCACGTCTGCCGTCTCAGGATCAACCTCAGTGCCTATGGTTGCAAGATGTTTGCCTGCAAAGCGGGCAAAAGCGCTGCCGGCAGCCACGGCACGCTGCTCAAACTCCCTCTGAAGGGCAACCTTTTTGCGCAAGCGCGCCAGGTCGCTATAAGCCATAGCGGCAGCATTGTCTTCGTCGGGCAAATGGGTCACATCCTTAGGATGCTTAAAGCCAACAAAATTCTGCACCTTTTCAAGAGAGAATCCTGCAACAGCCAGAGCGCTTCGCGAAATGGTAACCAAGGGGTCGTACCCGTGTGCATCGTTTCCGCCACCCAGGATAAACACCTGAGCCGGGCGCTTTGGCGGCGGCTCCTGCCCAAGCAGATACGTGCGGGCCCAAAAGGGCTGCATGCGGTCGTACAGCGCTTTGAGTTGGGCGGGTGGGCCGGCAAAAAAGAGCGGCGAGACTATTGCCAGGCCGTCGGCATAAGAGAGAGCTTCCAGAAGCTCGGGATAATCATCCTCGGCGTGTTTTGGCGAGCTTTTTAGCGTTTGGACGCAGGTGCCGGTCTTTTCGCACCAGCCACAACCCAGGCAAGGGGCAATGTGTTTTTTTGACAAAAGAAACCTGCGGGAGCGAGCCCCGGCCTCCCTAACGCCCTGTTCCAGGAGCATGAGCAAGGCCTCGCTGCTATGAGAACGAGGCGAGCCGCAGATAAAGAGTATTTCCACTTGTTGGGTAGACATAGAGGTAATTATACTACTCGATCTCTTCGAGCCTATAAGGCGTCTCCTGATAAACATAATAATTGAGCCAGTTGGCAAAGAACTGGTGCGCATAAGTGCGCCAACGCACCAGAGGTTTTTTGGTGGGATCGTCGCCCGGAAAATAATTGCGGGGAATCGCTATGTCGAGCCCGGCTTTGACATCGCGCTGGTATTCCCGGGCCAGGGTGTCTGCCTCGTATTCCAAATGGCCGGTCACATAAACCTGCCGACGGTTCTCTGAGACGCAAATAACCGCCCCCGCTTCGGGCGAACCGGCCAGCACCTTGAGCGGAGTCGTCTCGATATCAGAGGCCAGCACGGTGGCATAACGGCTTTGTGGCATATAAAACGGGTCGTCCATGCCGAGGAGCAGCTGGTCGCGCGCGTCGTAGATGTCCAGAGGATAAACCCCCGAGAGCTTCTCGGCAAGCAAGTGCTTCTTGATGCCGTAAAAGTGCCAGAGCGCCGCGTTGACCCCCCAGCAGATAAAGAGGCTTTGGTACACATGCGTGCGCGACCACTCAAAAAGCGCCGTGAGTTCATCCCAGTAGTCAACCTCTTCAAAGGGAAGCGTCTCAACAGGAGCGCCGGTGACGATGATTCCGTCAAAGCGCTGCCCGCTCGTGCGCACCTCGTAAGAGTCTGCATAAAAGGCATCCATGTGGCTGGCGGCAGTATTCTTTGATCGGTGTCCGGCAATGGAAACAAGCGACAGCTGCACCTGCAGCGGAGTGTTGGACAGCAAGCGTATAAGCTGCGTCTCGGTGGCTATCTTGGTGGGCATGAGGTTAACGATGGCTATCTTAAGAGGACGGATGTCCTGATGCATGGCGCGGTCTTCGGTCATCAAAAAGACGCTCTCTTCACGCAGCGTGTCTATTGCTGGCAAACCACAAGGCACATTAACCGGCATAAGCCCTTCCTCTCTACTCGCCATGAGGCGAAAATGGTATTGTACCAGCATGAGAGAACTTGGAACAGCGGAGCAGGGTGCTGCCTCACGGAAAGCGGGGGAGAGCCACCTCGTCTCGCATAGGCCCGGTGGACAGGAGTGAGCGGTGCGAACAGTATCTTCAGCAGCAAGTAGCGTGGCCTCCGGCGAAGCGCCTGAGCAGGTTTTTTATGATACCTTGCTGCGTGATGCCAAGCACAAAGTTGTAGAGGCGCCGGTCTTTGCGCCCGGCACGCGCATCGCTGACACGCATGCTCATCTGGATATGTTGCACCATCCGGGGCTGGCTCTGGCACGAGCTTCTGCGCTGGGAGTTGCCTTTGTCGTCTCGGTAATCGACCCAACGGAAGACCCTTCTTTTACTTTGAGCAATCTAGAGTCCTGGCAACGCGAGGCAGAAGAGCTGCTGGCAGACAAAGGAACCGTCCCCATTATGGCTCGCCCCCCTTTGTCTGCACCGGAGGTCGCCCTCATCATCGGCTGTCATCCGCATAACGCTTCTGCCTACAATCAGGCGGTAGAAGACCAACTCGTTTTGGCGCTCACCGGTGACGCGCGCGTGGTGGGCATTGGCGAGATCGGCCTTGATTACCACTATGACAACAGCCCGCGCGAGGTTCAGCAGGCGGTGTTCCGCCGTCAGATCCGCCTGGCGCACGAGCATCAAAGCACCGTGACCCTACACCTGAGAGAGGCGCACGAAGACGGGCTGCGCATTCTCAAAGAAGAGGGGATTCCCAAAAAAGGCGTGTTGCTCCACTGCTTTAACCTTAACTACGCAGCGCTGGAGCCCTTCTTAGAGCTGGGTGCTCTGGTGGCTTTTGGCGGGCCGCTTACCTTTAAAAAATGCGATGACGTGCGTGAAGCTGCCGCAAAGGCACCCCTGGACCGCCTGATGACCGAAACCGACTGCCCTTTTATGGCTCCGGTTCCGGTGAGGGGCAGCGTGTGCGAGCCGGCCAGCGTTGTTTTTACTGCGCGCCAACTGGGAGACCTGCGCCAGGAGCCCCACGCTCTTGATCAGGCGTTCAACAACGCACGCAGATTCTTTTGCTGAGGAGCCCGAAGAGCACGCTCACTTAAAAGGCGTACAGGCTCTGTTCGTAATCTTGCACAAAAAAGCGATTGCCTTTTTGGGTTATCACATGCCCCTCGGATTCCAGAAGACCCTTTTGGAGCAGGACTCCTTCCGGGTACTTGGGGTTGAGCTCGCCGCGACCCTTGAGGGTGCGCCACCAGGGCACCGGATCGACTCCGGCGCGCTCCTCACTGGCATGAGCAACCACGTTAATGAAGATTCCGGCCGTCAGCGGACAGACCGCATCGGCACCTGCCAGCCTGGCCAGCTGCGCGCGCATCTGCTCGCTGGTGGCAAGCTTGCCTTCAGGAATGAGCCGCATCAGCACATCGTAGTCAAGGGCGGGAGCAATGAGCATCAGGCAGCCCGGCTCTTTACCGAGACGCGCCGCACCCTTGGGGTCATCGATTCGTACGATTTTCGGAAGATCGCCACTGGAGTTAAGTTTTTCTTGAAAGGTCTTTCGTGCCATGGTTGCCCACCTCTCCTTTCTTGCTGCAGCAGAAGACTTCTCAGCTTCATCAATCGGTTGGCCCCGAAGCGCTCCGGGCTCCTGAAAAACGGAGTGTAGCAGGCTCCTAAAGAACGGAGTGTATCAGGCTCCTAAAGAACGGAGTTTATCAGGCTCCCGAAAAAAACAGGGCCCACACCAGACACACCAGGCCAAAGGCCACCGCAAGCCAAAAGATGCTGGCCAAAACATTGCAGCCGACCCGGTGTTTGAGGGCGTAGGCGGTGATCCGCTCAGTGCCACTCCGGCGGCTTTTGTACGAGACCGCTCCTTTTTCAAGAGGGTCCCGCTTGGTCTTCTTTGTGAGATACCAGGTGCCGCCACTGCGCACCACGTGTATGAACTGGTCTTGAGAAATATTGATCTCGGCTCTGTCCCCGTTTGCCACGCGCTCGGTAATGCCGCGTACAAAAGCAGAAAGCGAAGGGCCATACTCCTCGTTTTGGGCATTCCAGCACAAAAAAGCCAGGTCGACCAGGGCGGTTTTGTCCTGTGCGCGAAAAGCGATGAAACTTATCAGGGGCTCAATTTGCCAGCCGGCTGAAGCGTGGTCCGCCAGACGCTGCGCGACCTTTTTTGGCAGCCGGGCAAGCACGATGTTTTCCGGCGAGAGGAGAGCAGAGGCTTGCGCGTCATAGAGCAGCGAGGAGCCGATAATTGCCTGTCCCCCCAAAAAGAAGCGACTGCCTTCGCTCGTGAGATCTTCCAGTCGCAGGTAAAACCCGTCGTAGACATCGGAGGCCTTGCAAAACTCCGCGTCTAAGGCCTCGCGGTGCTTTTTTGCCGCCTCGATGCGCGAAGCCATCGGGTCACTATAACGGGAGTTACCTTTGTTGCTGTTTGGTGTCATGACACCATTATAGCCTTTGAAGTTTAGAGATAAGTTAGACCGGTTTAGTTAGAGTTTAGTTTTGGTTTGGAACCGGTTCATTTTTGCCTGTCATACTGGTGGTAACCGGCAGTGGAGACGAAGGGAGCAACTGGCTGCGCAACTGGCTGAACAACAACTGGTAGCAACTGGTAACAACCGAAAAAACTGAGGGAACGTGTTGCCTACCGTCAGAAAGAATGGTAAACTTCTCGGTTCACGTTCCTGCTCGGGCCCCGCCTTCATGCGCCTGAGCCGAATAGTCCAAAGGAGTTGAAAAATGAAGGCTTATGAACTGCTGTTCTTTGTTGATCCTTCCATAGAAGAGGAAGCCCGCGAGGCTCTTCTTGCCAGGATCGACTCAAC
>JAISPK010000042.1 GCA_031274985.1 Coriobacteriales bacterium
CATAAAGTCAGAGAACATGCCGCGGGTCTTTTTGAGTTGCTTGCCGGTAGCCTGCGCTCCCTTATTTGCCAATACCCCGGCGACCTCGGCAGCAGCCTTGGCTTTTTCAGAGACAGCAGCTGTATCTACTCCTGCTTTGCTGGCGATGCTGGATACCTGCCTGCCCGTTTTGGCAACGAGCCCCTTTTCGGTATCAACGGAAATCCCGAGCGCTTCGTTTGACACGACAAGCGCCGCGGAGCGCTTGCTCCTGCCGCCCGGTACACCCTCTGTATTGGTGAGCGCAAGAGTTGCGCTGGCATCATTTGAGTATCCCTTGATCAATGCTGCAGGGATAGTCCTTGTACCCTGCACGAGCTTGCCCACGGATCCCAGACTGGTTTCGATACTGCACACCTCTCCACTTTGGTGGACAAAGCTCACATCACACACCGTGCCGAGAGTCTGACCGTTTTCTGAGACCACCGGCAAGCCGAGCCATTGCACGGTATCTGCCGGGTTAAGCCCCAGCGCCTTATAGGCTGATTTGTTGAGCGAGCCCTTCTGGGGCCGCGCAAAGAGATAGTCTTCGTACATATAGTAGCTTTTGGCTGAGACAAAGTGTTTCTTGCGCTTGATCATCAGCAATAAGTCCATGCGTTTGGTGATGAAGCCCACCACGCGGCTCTCGCTCGGATGAAAGACAACAGCAGATACCTTGCCAATAGTGCGAGGAATCTTCTTGCCTTTGATGACCCGGGTGCCGGTGAGTTTTTTTATGCTGGTGAGTTTTTCTGTCATGGGTCTATTATCGCAGACTGGATCGATCTTCACCGGGAAGCAGCGAGAATAAGGGATGAGCGCTCAGCGCTCGTGTGTCTTTGGGTGCACGAACAGCCGGGAGAGGTAGTAGAGACCGTTAAGGGCCAGAGCAGCTCCGAGCCCCAGATAAAACGTTCCGATGATGACAGGATAGCCACCCAGCAAGGTGCGTACCACCAAGCCCAGGGCAATCATGCTGATTATTATCAGATAGTCAGTTGGTTTATACGCGGTCCAGAGCGAAGCAGGAGCGGTATTGGTTGCCACCCGGTTGCTGTTTCTGCGGGCAAACGGACGGAGGATGACCACGGCAAAGAGCAGCAAAACCGCCAGTGCTAGTGCCAAAACGACTGGATTGCTCCAGCCCTCAACACGGGTGATGTTTTTGATGCCCACATACATGACCTCTAAACCGGGAAACAGCATCACCGAGGTGCCAAACAAAAGGATGAGCTGTTTGGGGGCAGGAGAGGTCAGTATTCTCAGAGTCCGTGTGAGCATCGGAAGATTCTACCATAGCTACGCTTGCCTAAAGGCAACGTTATTGAGCCAAAATCTGAGCCTGCTGCGTGCGGATTTTTTTGGAGCCTGTTCTCTGCGCTGCCCCGGGAGCTACTACACACGCCACTCCAGGAGTTTGCTGAGGAATCGTTGAAGCTGGAGGGTCCGGGGATTCTCAAACAGCGCAGAGCTTGTTCCGTACTCCAGCAACTCGCCGCCGTAGAGAAAGAGCAGGTTATCGCAGGCATGACGGGCAAATCCCATTTCATGGGTAACGATGATGAAGCGTATGCCGGTCTTGCCCAGGTCGTTGATGACATCCAGCACTTCATTGGTGTATTCGGGATCGAGTGCGCTGGTGGGCTCGTCGAGCAACACCAGTTTGGGCGAAGCCGCAATTGCCCGCGCAAGGGCGGCGCGCTGCTGTTGGCCTCCGGACAACTGGGCGGGGAGTTTGTCCCCTTCGTGCACAAGACCAAAGCGCTCAAGTAGCAGTTGAGCCCGCTCCAGAGACTCCTCCTCGCTAACCCCGTGCACCACCTGCAGCGGCAGTGCGATATTTTTGCGCGCACTCAGATGATGGAAGAGACCGTTTTGTTGAAACACATACCCCAGCCCGGCGCGGTAGTGCGGGAGCTTGTTCTCGGAGTAATCCACCCTGCTCCCGTCAACAAAGACGTGACCTTCTGAAGGTTGCAGCAGGCCCCCGATGATGCGCAGAAGCGTTGTTTTGCCGCTCCCGGACGGCCCGACGATGGCGAGTTTGCCGATCTCGTCGGCAAGGCACACCTGCCTGAGCACCTCTGTGCCGTTAAAGTGCTTACTGATATTCTCAAGTCTTAAGTGCATAGTTGAATCTCTTCTCAAAGAGACGGCTCGCAAAGGTTATCGGCAGGGTAAGGCAGAGATAGAGGGCGCCCAGCAGCAGGTAGCATTCAAACAGCTGAAAGGTCGTAGCGCTGATTTCGCGCAGAGCCTGGGTCATCTCTATGACCGCGATGATGGACAGGAGTGAGGAATCCTTGATTACGTTGGCAAATTGCCCGGTTAAGGCAGGGAGGGTGCGGGTGATCATCTGCGGAAGAACCACATAGCGCAGGGTCTGTTTTTTGGTAAAGCCAACCGAGCAAGCGGCTTCGAGCTGCGTGCTGTCGAGTGAAAGATAACCGCCCCGGATAATCTCGGCGATATAGGCGCCCTCGAAGATCGAGAGGATAAAGACTCCGGCGATAAAGCGGTTGTCTATGCCCCAGGCGGTTCCGATAATGTAAAAGAACAGGTAGATCTGTACGATGAGGGGCGTGCCCCTGATGATCTTAACGTAGACATCGCACAGATACCGGAGAGGGAGGATGCGGGTGCTTTGCCCTGCGGCCACGAGAGCACCGAGGATCAAGCTGATAATCAGACTCGACGCTGACAGCTGAATCGTGAGGACGAATCCATCCCAGATCCTCTTTCCGTAGAAATCCAGAAAGCTGAAGTTAAAGGTAACGCTTATTGCCGAAAGTGACAGCCAGAACAAGAAGATGATAATAACGCACACCAGCAGGTAATTCAGCGCACCCTTGAGGTGAGGCACCGGCCCCGCTTTTGGTGCAAGAAAAAAACCGGCTATGTACTTAAGGCGCTCCACCATACTACTGACGGCACTCGTCTATGCTCAACTGAAGTCGAAGAACCATTTAAAGCCCAGCGTATCAAAGGTAGCTTTTTCTTCGGCAAGATACTTTTGGGTCAGAGCGTCAAAGGTGCCGTCAGTTTTGCTCTGCGCGATGTATTCGTTGAGTTGAGCCAGGAGCTCACTATTGCCCTGCTGCACCGCAACGCCCCAATGCTCGGCTTGCTGAAACGGGATGAATACCGCTGTGGTGGTAGCGGGGTTGTTTATCTGGTTGCGATAGATGGTCAGCTGGTCATAGATGAAGGCATCGACCTTGCCCTGTATCACCTCGGTCACGCAGGCGCTTTCATCAGCCAGACGGATGATCTCGGTATTCGGCAGGTTCTTGGCTGCGAAGACATCTCCGGTTGAGCCGGTTTTTACGGCGAGGCTCCTGCCGGGCTGGTTTAAGTCGTCGATGCTGGTGATGCCTGCACTGCAATTGGTGAGCAGCGCCAGTTGTGCCATTGCATACGGATCGCTGAAGTTGACCTTTTGTGCGCGTTCTTCGGTAATGGTCATAGAACTGATCACACAATCCACTCTTCCCGTTTGGAGAGAGGCAATCAGACCGTCCCAGGCGGTGTTCTCGATGATGACCTCGTAGCCATACGCTGCGCCGAATCCTTTGATAAAGTCAACGCTCAGGCCTGTTGGCTCGCCGGCCGCATCCTTGGTCTCAAAAGGCGGATAGGCCAGCTCCATAGCTACGACCAGCGTCTTTTTTACGCCGTCTGTCTGGCTGTTGTTGCCGGGATTATCGGTTGAACCGGAGCAGGCGCTAAGAGCACTGAGCCCGACGGTTGCCAGCACCACAACCAAACAACCAACAAGCGTGTCCCTGAGGTGTTTCATCGTTTACCTCTTTCTCTTGTTTTCCTAATTATACCGTTCTCCAAAAAGCACCCCGCCAGACGCCGGCATGCGGTTGATACCGTTACAATAACAACAGAGACAACACCGGGTAATGGTAGATACCGCGGAGGTAAGCCATGAGTGACGCAGTACAGCAGCATTTTAATGCGAGCGCAGAGAAGTACGACACAATCAGACGATTGCTCATTCCCAATTTTGACGAGTTCTATCGAATTGGTGTGGATTCACTGGTATGCGCCAAGATCAGTCCGCGCGTTTTAGACCTTGGCGGGGGAACGGGCCTTTCGACCGCCTTTTTGTTGCAACGCTATCCGCAAGCGCGGGTCACGCTACTCGATTTTTCTGACGAGATGCTCGCGGTTGCCCGCGAACGTTTTTCTGAAAACCCCAACATAAACTTTGTTCAGTCAGACTACCGCTCGTTTGCGTTTGAGGAATCCTTTGACATCGTCATCTCGGGGCTTTCGATCCATCATCTGAGCTTTGAAGAGAAGCAAGCGTTAACCACAAAGATCCAGGGGATACTCGTTGCATCGGGCGAGTTTGTCAATGCAGACATCGTCAAGGGCCAAAACAACCATCTGGAGCAGGAGATGCAAAGGAGACTGGGGCAGTTTTTGCAGGAAGGTCTTACCGAAGAGCAACTCAAGCGCTATTACGACAGGCTGTATCTCGATATTCCCATCACCTTAAACGAGCATCTTTCAATTATGGAGCAAGCCGGTTTTGGCCTTGTTGATTGCCTGTACCGCTTTTGGAACTATGGAGTGTTCTACGGGCAGAAAGACCCTGCTGATGTTGATTAGGAAGAGCCAACAGGGCGACCTGGAGAGTATTCTAAAGATCTGCGCAGTCTCGCGGCAATTCATGAGAGAAAACGGAAACCCGGACCAATGGGGAGACGATCATCCCGGCGCTGAGTTCATCGAGGACTCGCTGAAAGCCCAGGAGAGCTATGTGGTGCTTGAGGGAAGCGAGATAGTGGGAACTTTTATTTTTCATGCCACCGCACAAGCAGGTGCCTATGACACAATTGAGGGAGCCTGGCTCAACGATGAACCCTTTATGGTGATCAGCACCCTGGCCACCGGCTGCGCGCGTGCTGGCGTGGGACAGTGTATTCTTGATTGGTGCTTTGAGAAGGCAGGGAATATCCGCATTGACACACATGAGGACAACGTGCCGATGCGCAGGCTTCTGCAAAAGAACGGCTATATATACTGCGGCAAGGTCTGGTATGAGATTCGTGAAGACCGTCGCGAACGCCTGGCCTTCCAGAAGAGCTCAAGATGAATGATGGCAACGAGATACTGCGCGTAGAGGGCTTGAGTAAGACCTTCAAGCTGTCAAAAAAGCAGCAACGCATCGAACGTACTTCTCAAACCACGAGGGTTGCGGTAAACGACCTTTCCTTTTGCGCCTATCCGGGCGAGATCTTTGGACTCCTCGGCCCAAACGGTGCTGGAAAAACGACGACCCTCCGCATCCTCGCAACCCTTATTAAGCCCGACTGCGGCGATGCTTTTATCGAGGGAACCAGTGTAATAAGAGACCCTGAGTACACGCGCTCGCGCATCGGATTTCTCACCAGCGATTTGCGCATGGAAGACTTCTTTACCCCCGACTACCTCTTTGACTTCTTTTCGACCCTGAGAAAAATCGATCCTGCCGTTGCCGCAGGCCGCAAAGAACTGCTCTTCTGTCGCTTTGGCATCAATGAATTTGCTCAGGTCAAGATAAAGAACCTCTCCAGTGGTATGAAGCAAAAAGCCTCCCTGGTACTCTCGATTGTCCACGACCCTGACATCATCATCTTTGACGAACCCACCAACGGACTTGATGTCATTACCGCAAAACTGGTCACGGACTACCTCGAAGAGCTTCGCGCAGCCGGCAAATCCATCGTTTTGTCCACCCATATCTTTTCTTTGGTAGAGCGGCTCTGCGACCGGGTGGGCATCATCTTTGAAGGGCAGATGGTGGCCTGTGACACCCTGGAGAATATCTGCGAGGGATCCAGTCTGGAGGATCGCTTCTTTGAGCTGTATCGCCAGGCGGGAGGTGAGGTTGCATGAATCACCGAAAGAGCGGATTTTATGCCATACTAAAGAAAGAGCTCTACCGATTCTTCACCGATAAGCGCACGGTTGTCACCACTATCATCCTGCCCGGCTTGATGATCTTTATCATCTATTCCTTTATCGGCAGTGCCATGCAGGGATTCTTCAGCGTTTCGGGAGACTATGCGCCAACCATCAGCGCCGTTAACCTGCCTGACTCTATCGAGGCGATTGGGCAAGCAGCAGGTCTGCAAACCTACGCGGCTTCTGAAGAAAGCATCGAGCAGGTCAAACAGCAGATAACCAACGGCGAGGCAGACCTCCTGGTGGTGTTTCCGAAGGATTTCGACCGGACAATCGCTGCGCGAGAATCTGCCTCTGTGGGCTATGCTCCCCCCAACGTCCAGATCTACTACAACTCAACCAGCAGTGAGTCTAACACCGCTTACGGGGTGTTCAGCGGCATGCTCAATGCCTATCTCTCCAGCCTGGATACTCCGAGTTTCGTGATAAACCAGGGCAGCGCTGCCTACGATCTGGTGAGCGAAGAAAACGCCACAGGCTTTATGCTTTCATCCATCCTGCCTCTGCTGATACTCATCTTCCTCTTTACGGGGGGCGTGGGAGTGGGGCTGGAATCCATCGCAGGTGAGAAGGAGCGGGGCACCATCGCAACCCTTCTGGTAACCACACTTAAGCGCCAGGAACTTGCCCTCGGCAAGGTGGTCAGCCTCAGCTGCATCGCACTTTTGGCGGCACTTTCCAGTTTTGTCGGTGTTTTGCTGAGCATCCCCAGTCTTTTGGGGGCATCGGGCAGTGAGATAGCGGGAACAGCTGCAACACTCTATGGGGTCAGTGAGTATCTGCCCCTGCTGGCGGTAATCCTTTCAACCTGCCTGCTCTTTGCCTCCTTGATCTCGATACTGTCGGCCTTTGCAAAGTCAGTCAGGGAGGCCTCGACCCTGGTGTTGCCCCTGATGATACTCATCATGCTCGTTGCGGTTGTGGGGATGTTCCAGGGAGCGCAGAGCGGGCCGCTCTTCTTCCTTATTCCGGCGTACAACAGCGTGCAGAGTATGGTGGCGATATTTTCATACAGCATCGTGCCCTTGAACCTTGTCATCACGATAATCAGTAACCTTGTGCTGACCGGCTTTTGCATATTCGTGCTCACCAGGATGTTCAATAGTGAGCGCATAATTTTCTCGCACTGATTTTTGGTGCGCCCCTGTTTTGACCCGGAGAGTTGTTTTGAGAGAAGGAAGGACGATTGAAGATGGTCACCCAAAAAAGTTTGCAAAACGTGTTGAGCAGTCAAAGGATTCTCGTCTCCCTTATGGTGCTAGCCCTGCTTCTAGGTACTGCACTGACGGCAACCGGATGCATCGATGGCCTCCAGCAGCAACAGCAACAGCAGCAGGAGCAACAGCAGCTCGCCCTAAACCAGGCAACAGTAAAGCTCAGTGGTAACCCGACCACCGGGTATAACTGGACCTATACCCTCGATAACGAGGGCGTGGTCAAAGAACTTTCAAACAAGTACGTTGAGGATCCTAACCCCAATAATTTTGACGGGGTAGGCGGGATGTATATCTTTGAGTTTGAGTCCGTTGCCAAAGGTGAGACCACCATCTCCTTTTTCTACGCCAGAGGCTGGGAAGAAAAACCAACGGTGGCAGATGCGGTCTACAAGGCAGTGGTGGACGAGGACCTTAACCTGACCCTCACCCAGAAGTCCTGATACACACCCTTGCCGGCAGATTATTGCTCTAATTGCTCGTTGAGCCCAACGGTCAGAAGGAACACTTGCCCGGCAATCGCTGACAGTTCATCAGAGCACTCGGCCTTTTTGAAGATGCGCCCCTGAGCTATCTCTTGCCAGACAGGTGGTAGCTGGTCAAAGAGGTGCACCATGCCGCCGTCCGGGTCATCGGCCAGATGGTAGACCTCTGTCACGCCTGCGGTGATTATCCTGCATAAGCACATGGGGCAGGATTCCAGGGAGGTAAAGAGGGAGTAATCCTTGAGCAGGTTTCTACTTGCACTTCCCTGCTGCGTTTCAAAGGTATTGAGCAGATCCATCTCGGCATGAAGATCACTTCTTGACTCGGTAAACACCCTGTTGTGCCCGCGATACTCTACCTGCTGCGTAGTTTTGTTTACCAGAACTGCCCCCACGCCAAAGGTTCCGCTTTTTGCTGCACGCAAAGCTTCCTTGATAACCTCCAGGGCATACCCGTCATGCCTTTGCAAAGGAGTAAAGTTTTCAATCCTTTTTTCAAGCAGGTCAAGCTCTTCCATGGGGTATCCCTTCTTTTTTGGGGCGCAGGTTCTGAAGGATAACGATTTGCCTTTTCCGGTTAAATCCGACACTGATCACAAAGCGATATTATAGTCATAATCGTTGCGTCGGTATCGCTGCCCGTTACTTCTCTACACCGAAGGGTCAATCTCTGCAACTCTCAATACTTCAGTAATGATTGAGAAAGAAGCTGTTTGCGCAGCGTAGCGCGCCGGCCGGTGAATTCCGTCAAGGGGAGCCGCAGTCTCCTGTTTTGATGCTTGCTCAGCAGCACAGCAATCTTGTGGATCTCAGTTGTGCTTTGAATCTGCCTGCGAGACACCGTGATCACGGTTGCTCCTGCAAGCGACAGCGCGTTTCGCCTGATAGCGTCCCGGGCGATTCGATCAGATGCCGCATGGTAAGCATCGCTGTCATACTCTATCGCTAGTTTTGAGTCAGGCCAATAAAGGTCGCAGTAATACCGTGGTTTGTCCCCGCTGCTCTTAGTTTTACGGGGTACATCAAGCGGATAGTTAAGCCGAGGTAGAGAAAAGCCATATCCTCCCTGTTTACAAGGCAGAGCAAGAAGCAGAGTAAGGATCGTTTCCATGGGCGAGGCTGAGTTGTCCGCAGTGTAGGCCAGCGCCCTCAAGGCTTTGACGCGGCCTTTTTGCCCGATTGCCTTTGTAGCGTACTCAATGAGTCGTGCAGTGCTGGTAAGGGGTAAATCGTCACGAAAACCCCTGTCAGGGTCGCTCTTATTGCCCAGTCGGTAAGATCCGCAGAGTTCATAGGCTAAAGTTACCAGCTCAACGAAGGAGAGCTCACTGGCCATTTGCATAAAGCAGAGCTCAGGAGAACATACTACCAGCCCCGGTTCCACCCTTATAAAGCTGCAATACGGAAACTCCAGAGTGGCACTATGGCACTTCAGCCCGACGGTTGATTTGCGGGCAGAACCATTGGCAACCAGGATGTTGAGGGGCACAGATAATCCCCAGGGGTTCTTTCTTCGCAGCATGCGGGTATCCATAGTTTTATTTGGCGGCCCGGTTATCCGTAGCTTTTTTCTGGCCAGAGTATCCCTTGCTGAGGCTCCTCGCCAGTATTCGAGTGCCGATTGGTGGCTGATAAACCATTCCATACATACACCGAGGCCCTTTCTGGCAAAAAAATGCCAAAATGTGCGATATCTATTATAAGAAAATAATAGCATAACATATTGACAGAGAGAATGTGCTGCTCAATAGGACGACGCGTTTTTGGCCCGATGAACGGCAGGGAAAAAACCACGCATTTTGGCAATTTTTTGCCAGAAAAGGCCTTTGGGCGTGCAAATCGTCTCAGTTTTACGGTTGTAGCCGTTTTTTTGAGACTTTCCTTTAGTGAAAGGCGCTGCAAGCTGAGGGCAGGACAAGCTGAGGGCAGTACAAACAGGGACGGTCCCCGAGGGGGAGCCGTCCCTGTGCCCTTCTCGCCGGAGTTATCTGCGGCAAGGGTTGTAGGTACTCAGCTGCTTATCAGCCAGTTACTTTCTCCAGTTCTACCAAATGCTCGTTGTAGCGATCGATGACCTCGCGGGTCGTGGCCTCGTCGAGCACTCCGTGCATGGAGGGTGTTTCATAGAAGCGCTTTGGCAGGCGAACCTCGCTTGAGCTTGCACCAAACGCTTTTTTGATGCGCAGCTTTGTTGCCAGGATGCGTTGGCATATGGCGGTGAGATCCTCGTCGGTATAGTCTCTGCCTACTGCTTCAAATGCCTTGAGAATAGTGGGGCGGTCATACACCTTGCGGGCAAACAGGCACATGACCAGCGAGTTGAGCATGCAGCGTTCGAGCTCTTCCTTGTAGAGGGTATCCGCGATTGCCTGTGTGTCAACCGTGTCGCCCTTAAGGCCCTGATCGAGTGAGTAGCCTCCGTTGCACAGGTGGGAATGCCGTGAACCTACCACAACACCCGCGATATTAGCATGTCCGGTGTGATAGCCCGGCATTTCATTACCGGCTATCTGCATCGCAAAGTCCTCGCCTCCGTAGACCTCTGAGGCGTGCCGCGTGCCCTGACCCAGATGGCTGTAGAAGTCGTTTTCTGCAGCAGCGAGGTATTCCACTGCCTTGCGATAGAGTTCCAGCTCGCCAAAACTGAGAGGAACGATGGTGTCATCCAGCGAGATGAGACCCTTTTCCAAGGCTTCGGTGGCCCAGCCCAGAGCAACACCGGCGCTCATTGCATCAAGGCCTGCGTCCTCGACCTTTTCGATCAGTTCAAGAATGCTGCGGGCATCGGGCAGTCCCAGGAAAGAGCCCAAGGCAAATATCAGCTCGTAGTCATAACCCACCGCAACGGTTTCATATTCGTGGCCCACCTCAGAGAATTCACGGCGGAACTGTCCGATGTGGATGCAGCCCACGGGACACCCGGTGCAGGCGATCTTGCGGGCAAGATGGCTTTTAGCAAAGACCTCGCCGGAGATATTCTCTGCGTGCTCAAAGCTGGTTTCTTTGAGGTTACGGGTGGGCAGGGCGCCCAGAGCATTCAAAGGCTCGAT
>JAISPK010000100.1 GCA_031274985.1 Coriobacteriales bacterium
CACGACGATGGTTCCGGTGTCGGCCACCTGACCACCCTTTTCGGCGTAGAAGGGTGTTTGATCTAAGATCAACTCCGCCTCCTGCCCGTCGCTGATAGCTGAGACAGCCTGACCCTCAACAACGAGCCCGACGACCTGTGCCAGCGCCTTGGTTTGCGTATAGCCCACAAATGTTGACGGACCCTGGTCTTGCAGTATCTGATCATACAGGCCGCTGGCGGCCAACTCCCAGGCATCTCCCTTGGCATGGGCGCGTGCCTGCGTTCGCTGCTCTTCCATGAGCTCGTCAAAACCGGTGCGGTCAACACCGAATCCCTGTTCGCCGGCAATCTCTATGGTCAGGTCAATGGGAAACCCAAAGCGGTCATGCAGGGCAAAGGCAGTGGCACCATCCACGGTAGCCCCTTGATCAAGCTCCGTCAGGTGATCCGATAAAAAGCGCTGCCCCTGATGAAGCGTATGGGCAAAGCGCTCCTCTTCGGAATGGGCGATTCGCTCGATGAGCGTGCGATTCTCGAGTATCTCGGGATACGCGTCGCCCATCTCGGTGGCCACAACATCGATGAGTTCACACAAGAAAGGCGCTTCAATGCCCAGAAGCATGCCGTGGCGCATGGCGCGACGCATCAGACGACGCAACACATAGCCTCGTCCCTCGTTGGAAGGCAGGATGCCATCGCCAATCATGAAGGTTATGGCGCGGCTATGATCAGCAAGGATACGCAGAGACGTATCTTGCTTGAGCTGCACCAGAGCCTGGTTTCCCAGAGACTCCTCTGCAGAAAAATGGTAACTATTGGTGTAGGCAATGCCGCTGAGACGCTCCCCTACCGCAATGAGACCCCGGAGCATGTCCGTCTCGTAATTGGAGGTAACGCCCTGCAGCAACGCTGCCGTGCGCTCGAGGCCCATGCCGGTGTCGATGTTTTTTTTGGGCAGATCGACGAGCGTTCCGTCTTCTTGCAGGTCGTATTGCGTAAAGACGCAGTTCCAAAACTCGATGAACCGGTCGCAATCACAGCCGGGCGCACAGTCCGGGCGTCCACAGCCTACCTCCGGCCCCTGATCGAAGTAAAGCTCGCTGCAAGGTCCCGAGGGGCCCGTCAGGCCGGCAGCCCAAAAATTATCCTTCTTGCCCAGCTTGACGATATGGCTGGCGTCCACCCCCAGGTTCTTCCAGATTTCAAAGGTCTCATCGTCTTCAAGGTAAACGGAAAAGTACAGCTTTTCTTTGGCAAAACCCAGCACCTCGGTAGAAAACTCATAGGCCCACTCGCACATCTCCTGCTTGAAATATGCGCCAAAGGCAAAATTGCCGAGCATTTCAAAGAAGCTGCAGTGGCGCCCCGTGGTTCCAATGATATCGATATCGGTGGTGCGAACGCATTTTTGTACGCTCGTTGTGCCGATGTAGGGTGCTTCAAGCTGCTTCTGTTGCAGGTAATAGGCCTTGAATTGCACCATGCCGGCGCTGGTCAGAAGCAGGGAGGGGTCATCCGGGATAAGAGAGGAGGAGGGCACGCGCTTGCAGCCCTTGGACTCAAAGAAGGCCAGGTATTTCTCCCTCAATTCTGCGGTTCTCATGTATGGTTCCTCTCATCAGAAAGCATTACAAGCTCTCGGTGCACTCCGTTGCTCGCCTGGCTCGTTAATCCGCCTGGCTCGTTGATTACAACAAGCACTGCTATTCTACCGTACTTTTTATGGTCTTTTAGATTTCTTCTTGGTTGTTTTCTTCCAGAGGAACATCCGATTGTTCAGATTGGTTGCCTGGCGCTTCTTCTTTCTTTTTGCGAGAGAAAATACTCACCAGTCTGGCAGATAACTGCCCGTCTGAAGAATCCACCACCGGATCGGTGTGAGGAGACGGGTGTCCTTTGAAAAGCGCCCCCTTCTCGCTCACCAATTGACGCCCCGTTCTTTTTTCAAAGTAGTACACGAATATCGCCTTTGTTGCTGCTGCCAGCGGAATCGCACAGATCATGCCAAAGATGCCACCCAGGGCAAAGCCGATGAAGATCACCACCAGTATCATCGCCGGATGCAGATTGACGTTGCCCCCCATAACACGCGGCTGAATCAGGTTGTCGTTTATCAGCTGGGAGGCTATGGTTAAGGCCGCCGCCAGTATTGCAATGAGCGGCGAGTACATCAGGCCGATGAGGCCGGCCAGAATCCAGGCAGTGGTAGGGCCGATAAAGGGGATAAAGACCATCAGCCCGGTAAAGAGCGCCATGACCAGCGGATACTGTATCCCGATGACCGAATAGGCAATGAATGCCAGGGTGCCCGTGCAGAGGCAGGAGACCACCATGCCGCGCAGGTATCCACCCAGGGCGCGGGAGCAGGCGTTTCCTATTACCTGGACGTCTTCATGATATTTTGGCCCAACCAGCTTGTACAGCTCTTTGCCAAATCTTGGCAGGTCTTTGAGCACCCAAAAGCCCACGATAAGCGATACGCCGGCAACGAGGAGCGAGTTGCCGATGGACGACGCGGTGGCAAACATGGCGCTTGCGCTGTTTGAGGCCAGAGACGTTGCCCATTTTGCCACCTCGCCCGAGACGGTAGCAAGTACGTTTTGGATGCCGGATTCTTCAAGATAATCGTTTATCTCCGAAAAAGCCTGTGTGAGGACGTCTCCGGCATCATGGAGATACTGGGGTACCATGCCCAAAAAACCCACGACCTGCTCTATGACTACCGGCAAAAAGATCAGACAGATTGCAGCGATAACCAGCAGCGTGACCACATACATGATTGCCGTGCCGAGTATGCGCGGCACCCCTTTGCGCTCGAGAAAGGCAACGGGAGTGCGCAGTATGAACACCAAAAAGGCCGAGACGATAATAATGGACATGGGTGTCCAGATCTGACGAAAGACCCAAATGGTGCCAACCATCAAGATGACCACACCGATGATGGTGAGTGTCAGGTAAAAACGACGCTTAAGCGTGGCTAATGTATCTTTCCCGGGCAAGGGGTTATCCTTTTCGATCATTTTTCTGGGATCCGGACTCACTCATCACGAGTGCCTTCTTTGACCCCTTCATCGTCAGTATAAAAGAGAAAGAACCCGCTGGATTTCTCAGATTCTGAGTCTGCTTCTCCTGAGGGCTCGATGTCGTCGTCCGGCTCAAAGTCCGGCAGAAAATCAATCTGAACCGAGCCGTTGGGCAGCACTCCGTCTTTTGGGTCAAGTTGGCCGATAGTATCAGAGGAGCCTGTTGAGCCGCCGGACAACGGGGATTTGATCTGAGGTGCGGATGCAGTTTCATCTGCCGGTGCAGTTTCATCTGCCGGTGCAGTTTCAGGTGCAGCAGCAGGTGCAGTTTCAGGTGCAGTTTCAGGTGCAGCAGCAGGTGCAGGCGTTGGCTCAGGTGCAGGCTCTGGCTTAGGTTCAGGCGCAGGCGCAGCAGCAGGCGCAGCGGCAACGTCGTCGTCCAAATTCTCTCGCTTAGCATGCTTTGCCGCAGAGCGCTGCACGATTTCTTCAGCGGTTTTTCTGTCCTTCGTTGAGCCGAAGAGATTGCGCACTTTGTCGGTTGCAGCATTGAGCAGGTTGAGCGGAGCATCGGTAATCTCCACTACCCTGTCAACGGCATCGGTAGCCGTTGAGGTCACCTTGGAGATGTCCGATAAAATGACATCTGCCCGCATGATTTCAAGGTTGACCGCATCCACCGTGAGGGAGACACGCTCCATCAGCGGATCGAGTCGTTTAATTGCCGGCTGCAGGTTCTCCATCATCTGATTTGCTGTTTCGATGGTGGGTTGAATGTCATCGATAGTCTTATTGATCTTGCGGACAGTGCCAACCAAATGCATAACCAGCACGATTAACGCAATGACAAACAGGGTAATTACTGCCAGGAGAACAAGTACTGCTATATCATTCACCGCGGTTCCTTCCCGTAAAAAGCTGTCGCTTCCCATGATAACACAGGGTTTGTCTCACTTCTTGTCGTTTGCCCGTTGCTCGGTTCTATAGGCTTCCCAGCCGCGCTCCCCGGGAGTGTAGAAACTCCCCGGTTCCAGACCATCGGGCAGATACTGTTGGGGCGTATAACCGGATGGATGGCTGTGTGGATAATCGTAGCTACCGTAGTTTTCTGAGCCCGGGCGATGGCGGTCTCGCAGGTGATTGGGCACCTGCCTGAGCGGACCTTTGGACACCTCGGCCATTGCCTTGTTGATAGCCGCATACGAAGCGTTGGACTTGGGTGCCAGGGCCATATAGACGGCCGCCTGAGAAAGATTGATGCGGCACTCCGGCAGACCGATACGTTCAACCGCCGCAAACGCCGCATGGGCCACCAAAAGTGCCTGGGGGTCGGCATTGCCGATGTCTTCAGAGGCAAAGATCATGATGCGGCGGGCGATGAACTTAGGATCCTCCCCTCCGTCCAACATGCGGGCGAGCCAGTAGACAACCGCATCGGGGTCGGAGCCTCGCATGCTCTTGATAAAGGCACTGATGACGTCATAGTGCTGGTCGCCTTTTTTATCGTAAGGCAGCGTCGTGCGCGGTGCTGCCTCCCTGACATCAGCGAGCTCAATGACCGTGGCGGAACAGAGAGAGGAATCCGAGGGGACGGCAGACTGTTGCGAGCGGATTGCAGCCATGTCGGCGGCCAGTTCCAGCGTCGTGAGAGCACTGCGGGCATCTCCTCCGGCCATCATCACCATGGCTTGCAGCGCGTCGTTTTCAAGCGTAAAAGCTTCGGCCAGTCCTCGTGGGTCGGCCAGGGCGTTTTTTATCACCAAAACGATATCTTCATCTCCAAGCGCCGTGAATTCAATGATCCGGGAGCGGCTGTTGAGTGCCGAATTAACCTCAAACAGCGGGTTTTCTGTTGTGGCGCCAATGAGTATAACCACCCGGTCTTCGACGGCATGCAAAAGAGCATCCTGCTGTGAACGCGAGAAACGATGTATCTCATCAACAAAGAGTATGGTCTTGAGCCCCCGATGAGTCAGCCGTGAGGCTGCCTCATTGATTTCTCGCCGCAGATCGCTCACACCCCCGCTGATAGCACTGACTTCGGTAAAGTGCGCCTTGGTCTGCGCCGCTATCACACGAGCCAGGGTGGTCTTGCCGCTGCCGGCCGGGCCAAAGAGGATAATCGAAGAGAGACTGTCGCTCTCTATGGCATTTCTGAGCCAGCTCCCCTCCCCTAACACTGCGTCCTGCCCCACCAACTCATCGAGAGTGCGCGGACGCACTCTTACCGCAAGCGGAGCAATAGTGCCCAGAGCTTGATGCTCAACTTCTGAAAATAGCGTATCCATGCCTCAATTATAGACCCTTGAGCAGGAAGCTAACACGACAGATGAGACGGGGTTATGGGACAGGGGGGACTAGCCCACCTGTCCCAAAGCCCCGTCCCACTGAAAACTGCCTCATTCTTGAACCGACGGGATGAACCCACCTATCAAAAGGTGGGTACCCGCACCACTACATCCAGCTTTCACTACCATATAGGGGAATACCTGTCCGCAGTAGTATCTGGGCTCCCTATTCATTCATGTCGGTCCATCGATCTTGCCGGCCAAGAATGAGGCAACTCAATTCTAGCGGAAACAAAACGGTTAATTCAAGCATAAGTTTTTTTAAGGCAAAGTTTTAGAAAAGCGGTCTTACAGAAAAGTATCCGGGGAAACACCCAGAGCTGCGCGTACCGGCCTGACACAGACAAAGGCCACCACCGCCTTGAGCACGTCAGGCAGTAGAAAGGGCAACACACACGCTGCCAGGGCAGCATCAAAGCCAACGTTGGTTGAGACCATAAACCAGAAGCACCCCAAAACATAGTAGATCAGCGAAAGGAGTGCCAGCGACACCACATCCAGTGTGGGAATAAACCCGCGCAGACTGTTGGGGGTGTGGGTGTGCTTGTGGGTGAGGGTGTGGGTGTGCTTGGGGGTGTGCTCGTGGGTGTGGGTGTGCTTGGGGGTGTGCTTGG